>CAIXNQ010000001.1 GCA_903920835.1 uncultured Bacteroidota bacterium
TAAGTTCCTGTTGCTAAAGTTGCTGTTCCTGTTAAAGCTGTTCCTCCTGTTGCTGCTGAATACCATTTGATTGCTGTTCCTGTGGCTACTCAACTTGAAACTGTTGCACCTGTACAGAATGTTTGTGCTGATGCCGTTGGTGCTGCTGTAGTGTTTACAGTTACAGAAACTAAAGTTCTAGTAGCACTTTCGCAAGCTAAAAGAGTTTGAGTAACATAATATGTCCCTGTTGACAAAGATGTTGTTCCTGCTAAAGCTGTTCCTCCTGTTGCAGCTGAATACCATTTGATTGCTGTTCCTGTAGCTACTAAACTTGAAACTGTTGCACCTTCACAAAAAGATTGAGAATTTGCAGAAGCGGCAGGGATTGAATTTACAGTAACAGAAACAGAAGTTCTAGAAGGACTTTCACAACCATTTAAAGTTTGAGTGACATAATAAGTACCGGAAAATATTGTAGTATTTGCGGACAAAGCAGCTCCAACAGAAGCTGAAATGTACCATTTTAAATTTGATCCAGTTGCTGTCAAATCACTCACAGTTGCAGAATTGCAAAAAACTTGTGCTGAAGCCGTAGCAATAGGGGTTGAAGTTACAGTAACAACAACAGGGGTTCTTAAACTCTCACAACTGTTTATAGTCTGTGATACATAATAGATTCCTGAAGTTATATTTGTCGTTGAAGCCAGAGCCGTTCCTCCAGTTGCAACATTATACCATTTTAATGAAGTTCCGGTTGCTAATAGACTTGAAACTGTTGCAGTAGTATTACAAAATAATTGATCATTAGCTGTAGGCGCTGGTGTAATATCTATAATAACATTTACAGTTGCTCTACCAACGCTTTCTTCTCCATTAACTGTTTGACTTACATAATAGGTACCGAAAACTAAAGCAGTTGTAGATGTTAAAGCTGTTCCACCAGTTGCGGTAGTGTACCAATCAAAAGTGCTTCCAGGTAAACCATTAGCTACAAGATTTGAAACTGTAGCAGCATTACAAAAAGTTTGATTTGCAGGTGCTGTTGGAGCAGGAGGAGCACAAACAATATTTGCAATCCAACCAGTTCTGGTTGTATTATTATTACTTTTAAATCTAAATGTTAAACAGCCGTCGGCACTTGTAGATGTAAAAGGTCCTGGAATTGTAGTTCCCCAGAAGGCTCCAGGCGCAGTTGTAGCGGTGCTAGTTCCAGCACCATTTGTACTGGAAATTTGAGTTGCTGCAATAGAATTTCCATTAAAAATATACATTCCATCGTTACCTGTTTCAATATTGAAAGTTGAAAAAGTAACCGTAACTACATCTGTAGCAATTGTTGGACAAATTACTGTAATTGTATCAGCATTACTTGGATAATTACCAGGGTTTGGACCTTGGCCTCCTGTTCCTCCTGCATCAACGTAGTTTCCTCCGCATACTGCAGATCCTACCAACGTAGTTGCGGTTCTTGGTCCTGCCCAAGTTCCTTTAATTCCTCCAGGACAAACACTGCGAACGTACAAATCATAACAAGTATAGGAGAACAGTCCGCTAATTGTGTAAGAGTTACTATTAGTAGCTGTCCAATCAATTGAATTTGCATCTGGAGCTGCAGTACCGCAGGGTAACGCTAAAACTTCCCAAGAGGTAGCTGCACCAACAATACTCCAATTTAATGTTATTGAATTGGTTGTAATATTTGAAGTAGTTAAATTCGTAGGGGTAGAATTTACAACAGCAACAGCTACTGAAGTTCTCGTGCTTTCACAATTATTAACCGTTTGAGAAACATAATAATTACCCGTAGCAACAGCTGTAGTTGTCGCTAATGGAGTACCTCCTGTTGTAGTTGAATACCACAATAGATTTGAACCAGTGGCAGTTAAATCTGCAACAGTAATATTATTGCAATAGGTTAAACCAGTTGCAGTTGGAGCAGAAGTTGTATTAACCGTTGCTAAAACAGCAGTTCTAATACTCTCACAATTGTTTAATGTTTGACTTGCATAATAAGTAGTTCCAGATACTAGAGCTGTAGATGTTGACAATGAAGTTCCACCAGTAGCAGCTGCATACCATTTAATTGATGTTCCTGTGGCAACTAAATCAGCAATTGTTGCAGAATTACAAAATGATTGGTCTTGAGCAATTGGAGCTGAAGTGTTATTAATTGTTACTACAATGGGATTTCTTGGGCTTTCACATCCAGAAATGGTTTGTGTAGCATAATAAGTTGCAGAAATTAAAGATGTTGTTGATAATAATGATGTACCGCCAGTTGCAGTATCATACCATTTAATATTTGTGCCTGTTGCTACTAAATTTGATACAGTTGCTGATGCACAAAAAGACTGATCACTAACTGTAGGAAGCGGTGAGTTAACTGTTATTGAAACAGATAATCGGGCACTCTCACAAGAATTTAATGTTTGAGTAACATAATAAGTTCCTGTTGTAACAGTCGCAGTGGAAGCTAATGCAGTTCCTCCAGTTGCAGCTGCATACCATTTTATTGAAGTTCCTGTAGCAACTAAATTAGAAACTGTAGCTGTATTACAGAACGTTTGAGCAGCAGCAGTTGGAGTTGGAGTTGTGTTTATAGTTACTGCAGATAGTGTTCTTGTTGCACTCTCACAACCGTTTACTGTTTGTGTAGCATAATAATTTCCTGTAATTAAATTAGTAGTTGTTGCTAAAGCAGTTCCACCTGTAGCTGCTAAATACCATTTAATACCAGTTCCAGTAGCTGTTAAATTTGAAACTTTTGATCCTCCGCATAACGTTTGAGTCGGAGGAGTTGTTGGTGCTGCTGGTAAAGGATAAATATTTACTGTCACAGCCTTTCTTGGACTTTCACAACCAGATATTGTTTGTGTTACATAATAAGTTCCAGCAGCTAATGCTGTTGTAGAAGCTAAAGGCGTACCACCTGTTGATGCTGCATACCATTGAATATTAGATCCTGTTGCAACTAAATTTGCTACAGTTCCAGAGACACAAAAGTTTTGAGTATTTGCTGTTGGCAGTGGTGAATTTACAGTTATTGAAACTGGATTTCTTAAACTTTCGCAACCTAATAAAGTTTGAGTTACATAATAGGTTCCTGTTGTTACATTTGCTGTAAAGGCAAGTGCAGTTCCGCCAGTTGCAACTGAGTACCATTTAATTGCTGTTCCTGTTGCAACAAGATTTGCAACTGTTGCAATATTACAAAATGTTTGTGCTGCTGCTGTTGGTAATGGAATTAAATTTACGGTTATTGAAACTGGAATTCTTGTTGGACTTTCGCAACCCAAATTGGTTTGCGTTACATAATAAGTTCCAGAAAAAACTGCTGTTGTTGAAGGTAAAACACTTCCACCAGTTGCAGCAATATACCATTTCAAATTTGTACCTGTTGCTACTAAATTCGCTACAGTTGCAGAGTTACAAAAAGTTTGAGGTGATGCTGATGAATTAGGAGTAGAAGTAACGGTTACAGCAACTGAAGTCCTAGGACTTTCACAACTATTTAATGTTTGAGTAACATAATAAGTTCCTGTAGTTACATTTGTATTTGAAGATAAAGCTGTTCCTCCTGTAGCAACGTTATACCATTTTAATGCTGTTCCTGTAGCTACCAAGTTTGAAACATTTGCTGTTGTATTACAGAACAATTGAGCACTAGCAGTAGGAGCTTGGGTAACATTTAATATTACATTTACAGTAGCTCTTCCTAAACTTTCTTCTCCATTTGCAAATTGACTTACATAATAAGTCCCAGTTGCTAAAGCAGTTGTTGAAGGAATAGCGGTTCCACCTGTTGCTGTAGAGTACCATCTAAAAGTAGCTCCAGTCAAACCGTTTGCTACTAAATCAGCTATTGTTCCAGTGTTACAAAAAGTTTGTGGTGAGGGTGCGGTTGGTGCTGGAGGTGCACAAACAATATTTGCGACCCAACCAGTAGAAGTAATAAAATTATTACTTTTAAATCTGAAAGTCAAACATCCATTTGCACTTGTTGATGTAAACGGCCCAGGAATTGTATTTCCCCAATAGGATCCAGGAGCAGTTGTAGCTGTACTAGTCCCTGCACCATTTGTACTAGAAATTTGAGTTGCTGCGATAGAATTTCCGTTAAAAACGTACATTCCGTCGTTGTTATTTTCAACATTAAAAGCACTAAATGTTACTGTAACAACATCAGTGCTAATTGTTGGACAAATTACAGTAATTGAATCTGCGTTATTAGAATAATTTCCAACACCTGGACCACCAGCTCCGCCAGTTCCTCCTGAATCAACATAATTTCCGCCACAAACCGCAGCACCAACAAGCGTGGTAGCCGAAGTTGGACTAGACCAATCACTATAGGAGTTTCCTGAACACACACTTCTAACATATAAGTCATAGCAAGTATAAGAACTCAAACCAGTTAAGACATAAGAATTTCCTAATGAAGTAATCCAACCAGTTGCTGTAGCAGTTGGTGCTGTTGAATTACAAGGTAATGCTAAAACTTGCCATGAAGTAGGTGTTCCCACTATATTCCAACTTAGAGTTAAAGAGGTAGTTGTTATATTCGATGTGCTTAAACCTGTTGGAATTGAATTTGCAGTTACAGAAACCGCAGTTCTTGAAATGCTTTCACAACCTGAAATTGTTTGGGTTGCATAATAAGTTCCGTTTGTTAAAGCTGTTGTACTTGGTAAGGCAGTGCCTCCTAAAGACGCAGAATACCATTGTATATTTGTTCCTGTAGCTACTAAATCTGCAACAGTTGCTGTACTACAAAATACTTGTGCAGTTGCAGTTGGTGCTGGAGTACCGCAATTTTGAACAACTCTTACATCGTCAACAAGCCATCTGTCTCCACTAGTGTTTCCAGTAGTTTGAGTGATTGACATATCAAACATTATATAAATTTGTTGACCAGCATAAGCAGATAAATTAACTACTTTTTCTTCGTAAATATTATAGGTAGTATTTAAAGTTGTTTCTGTCCACGTTTGAAGAGGTAGTGTTGCGTCAAATGCTGCAGCATTGGTTTGGCTTGCGGTTGATGGAGCAATTTTAATTTTATATAATCCACCTTGATCACCAGCAGTGTTTGTTCTTGTAAAAAATCTTAATTCTCCATTTGCAGGAACAGTAACTAATGGTGTTACTAAATAATCTTCAGAAGTATTTCCTTGACCTATGTTTTCATTTCTAATGTAAGCTGCATTTGTGCCTGAGTTTACAGCTGGTGGATTAGTAACAAAATTAATAAAATTCCACCTTTGAGTAGTTCCAACTCCATTGTCAAAAACAGCCCAGTTTCCTGAGGAAAGTGTCCATGTTGTTGATGGCAATGCGTTCGGACCTGTAGTGTTTTCAAAACCCTCGCTCAATTGAGAATATCCAGAGAACGAAACCAAAACTAATAACAGAAAAAGTAAGTGTTTTTTCATAACAAAGAAATAACGATTATATAATTTATTTTTAAACAAATAGATTTAAATTTAATATGCTGTTAAATAGTATAACAAAACAGAACAATTTTACCCTACCAAAAAAATGATTTTTTTATTTGATACCACAAATCAAAAAAGGTTTAAGATTAAAAAAAACAATTTTAACTGTAGAATTCATTATTCAGAATTTGTAATTTTATTTTTATTCAACAAAGGCAATAATACAAAGGATAACAATCCTAAGAAAAGTACCAAAAACATTTGTGATGACCATATTATCCAACCAAATGCATTGCCCGCAGTTTCGGAAATAGAATAAAACAACAGTACTTTTGAAATCAAAAAAGGATACGAACCAAATCCACTATTAGTAAAAGCAATAGCAATACTACCTACAACAAAAGCGGTAATAATTGCACCGATTGTTAAATTCATTGTTTCGGGAATTACGTAAATTGCAATATAAAAAGTTACAAGATAAGAAAACCAGATAAATAGCGTGGCAAGAAAATAATTCCACTTTTGTTTCATATAAAAAATACTAAACAAACCTTCTTTTAATCCAGCTATTTTGATTTTAAACGAATGAACAATCTTCCAGTTAGATTTTTTATAAATTAAAATAAATAAAATCAACAGCAACAAACCAGTTCCGCAAATTAACATTAAATAAGACAATGGGATTTTATCAAAAATAAATGATTTTACAATGTCAAATTGAAGAAAAACGGACAGCAACATAAACATTAATAGGAAAATCATGTCAACAATTCGTTCGGCTACTATACTACCAAAACCTTTGTCAAAAGGAATGTCATTGTATTTTTTTGCGATTAAGGCTCTTGAAATTTCGCCAGATTTTGGCACAGTTAAATTGAGTAAATAACCAATATTTACTGCCATGAAATTATTGGCAAAATTTGATTGATATCCCATGTGGTCCAAGGAATATTTCCAACGATAGGCTCTAGCTGCGTTTCCTAAAAAAGCAACTATAATAGCAAGAAATACAACGTAATAATTGGCATTTTTGAAATAATTTTTTATTTCAAGTAGCTGTTCATTTGAAAATTGAGTATAGGAATAAAATGTAAGAAATACACCAAAAAGAATTGGAAGTAAAATAGAAGCCCACTTGACAAATATATTTTTCAAAGGCTTATGTCAAAGAGTTGTCGGCTTCGTTTGGAAAAACTAATGATGGTTTAAAAGTCTTGGCTATTTCAAAATCCATAATACCGTAAGCAATGATAATAATGATGTCACCTTTTTGAACTTTTCGAGCGGCAGGACCATTAAGCGTAATTTCGCCACTGTTTCTGTTGCCTTTGATAACGTAGGTTTCAAAACGCTCGCCATTATTTATATTTACAATTGCAACTTTTTCGCCTTCAATAAGGTTTGATGCATCCATTAAGGATTCATCGATTGTTATACTACCAATGTAATTCAAATCCGCTCCGGTAACTTTGACACGGTGAATTTTTGATTTTACTACTTGTACTTGCATGCCGCAAAGATAAATTAATTTAATGAAATGGTATCTATCAATCTAATTTTGTTGATAAAAACTGCAATGAAAGCTCGGTAGTTTACATTTGCTTCTTTTGAAATGCAAGTTACTAAAGTTTCTTCTTCGGCAATTTCAAAATATTCTAATTGAAGTATTTTGCTTTGATTAATAGCATTTTCGACAAACGAATGAACTACATCTAGCGAACTTTTTAAAAACAAATCTTTTGCTTGAATTAATGTTTTATAGATTAATGCAGCTTCAGTTTTTTCTGACTCTGAAAGTCTATTGTTTCTAGAACTCATTGCCAAGCCAGAAGGTTCTCTCGAAATTGGACAAGCAATTATATTTACCGGTATTTTATGAATTTCAACCATCTTTTTTACAATCTGCAATTGTTGAAAATCTTTCTCGCCAAAATAAGCGTTTGTAGGTTTAACAATTTCAAATAATTTTTTAACAACAGTGCCAACACCATCAAAATGGCCTGAACGAAATTTGCCTTCCATTTTGTTTTCTAGTCCGCCAAAGTCAAAATGAGATGATGTAATTTGTTCGTCATAAACATCATTTGCAGTTGGCGCAAAAACAATCACATTTTCACTGATACTTTTAATTTTCTCAACATCGCTTTCTAAAGTTCTTGGATATTTCAATAAATCATCAGGATTGTTAAATTGAGTTGGGTTAACAAAAATACTTATAATCGTATAAGAGTTTTGACTAATTGAAGTTGCTACTAAAGACAGATGACCTTGATGTAAAGCTCCCATTGTTGGCACAAAACCAAAAGTAATTTCAGAGACAGAAAGACTTTCTAAATAAGCAGTTTACTCCTTTTTTTGTTTAAATATTTGCATCAATAATTATTGAAATTGACCACAAACATAATACAATAACAAATAAATCCATAAATTTTTGTACTTTTGCACTGTTTTTTATTACAAATAATCTAAAGTAAATTCAAATATGAATGACAAGAGGATATTATATGTATCATCTGAAGTAGTTCCTTATCTTGCTGAAAACGAAGTTTCTCTACTTTCCTACGACGTGCCAAAAATGGTAAATGATCTCGGAGGACAGATTCGGATTTTTATGCCTCGATATGGTAATATTAATGAAAGAAGACACCAATTGCACGAAGTTATTCGGTTGTCGGGTATGAATTTAGTAGTAAATGATGTTGATATGCCATTGATAATTAAAGTAGCTTCAATTCCGAGAGAGCGAATACAGGTCTATTTTATTGACAACGATGAATATTTTAAAAGAAAAGCTACCTTCAGTGACGAAGAAGGAAACTTATATCCAGATAATGACGAACGCTCAATTTTCTTTGCAAAAGGAGTAATAGAAACCGTAAAAAAACTAAATTGGGTTCCAGACATTATTCATGTTCATGGATGGATGGCTGCATTGCTACCTATATACATGAAGCATTATTATAAAAACGAAGCGCTTTTTGCCGAGACTAAAATTGTTTCTTCTATTTATAGCCAATCTTTTGAAGGCAACTTGAATGTGGAATTGATTAATAAAATCGCTTTTGACGGAGTTCCTAAAAAAGCCATTTCAGAATTAGAACTACCAAACTACGAGAACATTATTAAATCATCCATAAACCACTCAGATGCAGTAATTATTGGTTCAGAGAATCTATCTCCAAGTTTAACAAAATATATAGAAACTTCGAACAAACCTTTTTTACCTTTCACACCGAAAGATAAACTAACCGAAAATTATATAAACTTCTATAAAAATTCGGTAGTATAACCCATTCTAATATGACTAAAGCGTTTTTAAAAGTAATTTTATTAGTAAGCATCATTTCGTTTTTTAGTTCCTGCGATAAAGAATACGATTCTATTGGTGCAAACATCATCGGAGACAATCATTTCATTACAGAAAAATATGATGGTGCTTCGTTATCAATAATAAATAAAAAAACAGGACCAATTCAAACCAGTAATTTAGATATTTACGCATTTGGAATCATCGAAAATGAAGTTTTTGGAAACACTACCGCTAATTTTGCGACTCAAGTTCAACTAGCCTCTGTTGCCCCGTCAATTGACCCAACTTTACAACAAACTATTGACAGTGTTGTCGTTCACATTCCTTACTACACCAAACTGGTTTCAACAAACACTGACGGAACCCATACTTACACTCTCGATTCAATTGTTAAAGGAAATTACAATACTGCAAAAATGAAATTGAATGTTTATGAAAACAATTATTTCATGCGCGACCGAGATCCATTATCAAATTTTACTGAAGCACAACGTTTTTATTCTGATCAAGATGCGTCTTTTAATTTTTTGAAAGGTATAACATTATATGAAAACAGCTCCTTTCAATTTTCAGATAACGAATATAAAATTATTTCTAAATCAAGTGACGGAACAGAATCTACTTCGTATCTAGCTCCAGGACTTCATGTAGATTTAGATCATAATTTCTTTAACACCAAAATTTTCCTAGCTTCATCAGATAAACTACAAAATAATACTGCTTTCTGTGACTGGTTTAAAGGTTTGTATTTTAGAATTGAACAAAATCAAGGAAATTGTATGGCGATGATGAATTTCAGAAAAGGAACAATTACTGTAAAATATCATGAAAATACTTCAACAACAGATTTTACTAAAGTATATAAAACAATTGTATTGAATCTAACAGGTAATTCCGTTGGTTTATTAAAAAATGAATACAACACCAATGGTTCTACTTATGACAATCTTCCATCTGAAACAACTGATAATTCTAGGATTTATTTAAAAGGTGGTGAAGGCTCGATTGGAATAATTAAACTTTTCGGAACCACAGATTTGAAAGGCTACAGCACTTCAACTGGACTATTCACAAACGCTCCAAATGGAGTTCCAGACGAATTAGATGATTTAAGAAGTAAAAATTGGTTAATCAACGAGGCTAATATTTCTTTTTACATCGACCAAACCATAATGAATTCAAATGTGGTAGAACCAAACAGACTATATTTATACGACATAAATAATAAACGCCCTCTGGTTGATTATTATAACGACTACACCACTGGTTATTATCCGAATTATTCAAAATATCAGCATGGCGGAATTATAGACAAAGGAACTTCCGCAATTGCAACTTCAAGAGGAATAAGATATAAAGTTAGAATTACCGATTATTTAAGAAAATTATTAAAAAACAGTGATTCAACAAATGTAAAATTAGGTGTTGCAGTTTGTCAGTCAATAAACACAATATCATATGGAAAACTCAAAAGTGCTCCAGCGGTAAATGATGATAATTGGAAAAGTTTATTGCAATATGAAAAAAATTCCTATTTTTACCCATTGTCATCTGTTATGAATCCATTAGGAACTGTAATATACGGAAACACTTCTGATGTTCCAGATGATAAAAAATTGAAATTGGAGATTTATTTTACTAAACCTAAATAATATTTTATGTGTGGAATTGTTGGTTACATTGGTCATAGAGAAGCCTATCCAGTAATAATTAAAGGATTAAAAAGACTAGAATACAGAGGATACGATAGTGCAGGGATAATGCTTTATGATGGCGAAAATTTAAAAGTTTCAAAAACAAAAGGCAAAGTTCTAGATTTAGAAGAAAAATCTACTATAGAAATAAAAACTAACGGAACCATCGGAATGGGACACACTCGTTGGGCAACACACGGGGTTCCGAACGATATAAACTCTCATCCTCATGTTTCTAACTCAGGCAAAATATCAATAATTCATAATGGAATTATTGAAAATTATGAACCACTTAAAAAAGAATTACAAAAAAGAGGTTACGTTTTTCATTCTGATACAGACACCGAAGTTTTAGTAAATCTTATTGAAGAAGTTCAAAAGAAAGAAAATTTAAAACTAGGAAAAGCAGTTCAAATAGCTTTAAACCAAGTTGTTGGAGCTTATGCAATTTGTGTTTTTGACGTTGAAAAACCAAACGAGATTGTGGTTGCTCGATTAGGAAGTCCACTTGCAATTGGCGTTGGTGAAAATGAATTTTTCATAGCTTCTGATGCGTCTCCGTTTATTGAATATACTTCAAACGCAATTTATTTAGAAGACGAAGAAATGGCAATTGTTCGCCTACACAAGCCTTTAAAAATAAGAAAAATTAAAGATGATTCACTTGTAGATCCTTATATTCAAGAACTTCAAATGAATTTGGAGCAAATTGAAAAAGGAGGTTACGAACATTTTATGCTTAAAGAAATTTATGAGCAGCCTAATGTAATCAAAGATACTTATAGAGGAAGACTACTAGCCAACAAAGGAATCATTCAAATGGCTGGAATCGAAGACAATTTAGAACGTTTTGTAAATGCAGAACGAATTTTAATTGTTGCCTGTGGTACCTCTTGGCATGCTGGTTTAGTAGCAGAATATGTTATTGAAGAGTTTGCAAGGATTCCTGTTGAAGTAGAATATGCTTCTGAGTTTAGGTACCGAAATCCAATCATCAATAAAGGAGACGTTTTAATAGCAATTTCTCAATCTGGAGAAACTGCAGATACTTTAGCAGCAATTAAATTAGCTAAAGAAAATGGAGCATTTGTTTTTGGAGTTTGCAATGTAGTTGGATCCTCAATTTCGAGAGAAACTCACGCAGGTGCTTACACTCATGCAGGTCCAGAAATTGGTGTTGCTTCAACTAAAGCTTTTACAACTCAAATCACTGTTCTTACAATGATTGCGCTTCGTATAGCTAAAGCAAAAGGAACATTATCTAATACTGTTTATCACCGTTATTTACTAGAATTAGAGATGATTCCAGAAAAAGTTGAAGAGGCTTTGCTAACAAATGACGTCTCAAAAATAATAGCAGAAAAATTTAAAGATGCTCCAAATTGTCTTTATTTAGGACGTGGTTATAATTTTCCAGTTGCCTTAGAAGGTGCTTTAAAACTAAAAGAAATTTCTTATATTCATGCCGAAGGTTATCCAGCAGCAGAAATGAAACACGGACCAATTGCTTTAATTGACGAGCAAATGCCAGTTGTGGTAATTGCACCAAGACAAGAACACTACGACAAAATTGTTAGCAATATTCAAGAAATAAAATCAAGAAGCGGAAAAATTATTGCAATTGTAACTAAAGGAGATGTTCAAGTAAAAGAACTAGCCGATTATTCAATAGAAATTCCTGATACGCTTGATGCGCTTTCTCCATTATTAACTACAATTCCTTTACAATTACTTTCATATCACATAGCTGTATTTAGAGAATGTAATGTTGACCAGCCAAGAAACTTAGCAAAGTCTGTTACTGTAGAATAATGATTTTTTTACAATATTTTATTAAAAGCGAGATTTATTCTCGCTTTTTTTGTGGAATTAAAAATAAATAGTAATTTGGCTTCTTAAAACCAAAAAATAAGAACCAATGAAATTACAATTAATTATTTTGTCATTGTTTTTTTGTGCTATTTCTTTTGCACAAAATTCGATTTCTGGAATTGTCACCAATTCAGAAAACCAACCCGTTTCGGGAGCCAATATTAAAATTATTGGCGAATCTTCTAGTACAGTTTCTGACATAACAGGAAACTTTATTCTTAAAACTTCAAAGAAATTTCCGTTTACAATTGAAGTATCAAGCTTAGGTTTAGGAAAAAAAAGCGTTGAAGTAAAAAACGGAACTCAGAAAATTTCAGTTCAACTTAGCACAGAAGACCTGAAATTAGATGAAATTGTGGTTGCTGCTTCTAGAACACCCGAAAAGGTCAAAGAATCGCCTGTAACCATTGAACGAATGACTATTAAAGATATCAAAAAGTCGGCATCGCCTTCTTATTATGATGCTTTAGAAAATCTCAAGGAAGTTCAAATGAACACTAGCAGTATGTCGTTCAAATCCATTAACACTAGAGGATTTGCTACGGTTTCTAACACTAGATTTATGCAATTGGTTGACGGAATGGACAATTCTTCTCCGCTTTTAAACTTTGTTCTGGGCAATATGATAGGAATTTCTGAGATTGATGTTCAAAGTGTAGAGTTACTTCCTGGAGCATCGTCGGCGTTATATGGGGCAAATGCGTTTAACGGAATATTGTTTATGAATAGTAAAAATCCTTTTACAAGTGAAGGAGTTACTGCTTATGCAAAATATGGTCAAACCAATCAAAAAGCCGCCGGAGCTAATGAATATTACGACTATGGCGTAAGAGTTGCTCATAAATTCTCAGATTATTTTGCAGCAAAAGCTAATTTTACTTTCATGAGTGGCACCGATTGGTATGCAACTGATTATCGAGATTTGTCTAATCCCGGAAAAGACAGAAGTTACTATAATTATAATGGAATGAATGTTTATGGTGACGAAGTAGCTAAAAACTTAAAAGATGCCTACCAACTCGGAATAGATAGTGGTTCTGTTCCAGCTTCGCAAGCAGGTGCGATTAATTTGCTGCCTGATACTAAAGTTAGCCGAACTGGTTATAACGAAACCGATTTGACTGACAGTAAAGTGAGAAACTCTAAAATTGATTTCTCTCTTCATGCAAGACCTTTCGGGAATGATAAATTTGAAGTTATTTGGCAAAGTAAATTCGGTTTTGGAAATGCAGTTTATCAAGGTGCGAGCAGATATTATTTGAATGGCTTTTTTATGCAACAACACAAGCTTGAATTAAAAGGGAAGAACTTCTTTGTTAGGGGTTATTCTACTACTGAAGACGGCGGAAAATCGTATGACATGACATTTACTGCAATCAACATTAACAGAACTTGGAAAAGTGATTCGAATTGGTTTAAAGACTATTTAGCTGGATATATTGGTTCTACTTTGTCTGGATTAACACCAGCTCAAGCACATGCTAACGCAAGAACTGCAGCCGATGCCGGAAGATTATTGCCAGGAACAGATGCTTATAAAGCTGCCTATAATGCTGTGATTGCAAATCCTGACGTTATTTATGGTTCAAAATTAGTTGACAACTCACATATTTATCATTCTGATGCCAATTATAATTTTAAAGATTTAATTAATGTTGCCGAGATTCAAGTGGGTGGTTCTTATAGACTTTATGATTTGAATTCACACGGAAGAATTTACACTGATGAGTTTTCTGCCATCAAATACAATGAATTCGGAATTTATACGCAAGCACAAAAAAAGCTGATGGAAGACCGTTTGAAACTTGCGGCTTCTATTCGATATGATAAATCTAAAAACTTTGATGGCAATTTCTCTCCAAGATTATCTGCGGTATATGCTGTTGGCGAAAAAAAGAACCACACTTTCAGAGGTTCATTCCAAACAGGATTTAGAAACCCAACTACTCAAGATCAATACATCGGATTTAATATCGGAACTTCAGTTCTTTTAGGTTCTGCGCCTGATAACTTAGAAAGATACAAACAAGTAGTAGGTGACAATATCAAAAACAGTGGTTATATCTCTAGCTATGGTCAAAATATATTAAATTCTACAACCAAAGAAATTACAGGTTTTGATGCTTACAATAACTCTTTCACAAAATCGTCTTTCCAAGATTTCTTAGACACCTACAAATCTAACGGGAATAATATAGATGAAGCCGCAAAATTATTAAGAAAATCAAATGCTGGCTTTGTGAAACCAGAAACTGTGAAAGCTTTTGACTTAGGATACAGAGGAGATTTCAAAGGTTTTTCTTTTGACATTAATGGTTATTATAATATCTACAACAATTTCATCGGTAACTTAACGGTGCTTACGCCTTATTATGGTGTTGCTCAAGATGCGCCATCTGGAAGCAATATCATCGCTGCTCAAGCTTTAAGAAGAGAAGATTCAAGAGAATTTCAATTATATACGAACACCGATGTAGTCATTAAATCAATGGGATTTGGTGCAGGAGTTTCTAAAAAAGTATTTGGCAATTATGAAATTGGTGCCAACTATAATTATGCTCAATTTGACTTTGACCAAGCTAAAGACCCAAGTTTTGAAGCTTGTTTTAACACCCCAAAACACAGAGCAAAAGTCTCTTTAGGCAATGACAAATTATTTAAAAACTTTGGTTTTAATCTAAGCGGAAGATGGAGCAGTGCCTATTTATGGCAATCGACTTTTGTTGATGGAATGATAGACCCAGCAGCAGTTGTTGATGCACAAATCAATTATAGTTTCCCAAAATTAAAATCTGTTTTAAAGATTGGAGCTGCAAATATTGGCGGACATGAATACAGACAAGTCTTAGGAGCTGGTTTAATTGGTCAACAATATTTTGCTTCGTTAACCATCAACCCATAATTATTTAACTATTACTAAAAATTTTCAATCATGATAAAAAATATTCAATTGCTATTTTTGGTTTCATTAACCATAATAGCCTGTTCAAAATCTGAAGATACTGTTGACAATAGTTCTTCTGACGGCAAAGCATTAACTGCTGGGTCAGCCAATTTTTCTAAGTTTGTTGCCCTTGGAGATTCATTTACGGCGGGCTATAGCGACAATGCATTGTTCAAAGCTGGTCAAGAAAATGCTTTTCCAAACATCATGGCACAGCAATTTTCGCTCGTTGGTGGCGGCGCATTCACTACGCCTTTTATGAACGATAATCTTGGAGGGTTTAATTTAGGCGGTGTTCAATTTCCATTAACCCCTACTCGTTTATATTTTAATATTGCTACTTCATTACCTGCAAATGTTCCTGGAAACACGACCACTTCTTTAACAGAACATCTTTCTGGATCGTTCGGAAACTTAGGGGTTCCT
Source organism: uncultured Bacteroidota bacterium (assembly GCA_903920835.1). GTDB lineage: Bacteria > Bacteroidota > Bacteroidia > Flavobacteriales > Flavobacteriaceae > Flavobacterium. Next base: position 15,664 of record CAIXNQ010000001.1, read on the forward strand.
GGCGCAAAAAGCTATCATTTGGAGACACCTAACTATGGCAATTTAGCTGGGGTTTTAACTGGTTCTGCCAATCCATATTTTGCTAGATTTGCTTCTGCTCCTACCAAAACTGTTCTTGAAGATGCCATAGCACAAACACCAACATTCTTTTCTTTATGGATTGGCGGCAACGATGTGTTGGGTTATGCCTTATCAGGAGGTACTGGGGTTGATCAAACTGGAAATCCAAACCCTGCAACTTATGGTGCAAGCGATATTACAGACCCAACTGTTTTTGCTGGGGTTTATAATAATTTAGTAAACGGATTAACAGCCTCAGGAGCTAAAGGCGTGGTGGCAAACGTTCCTTATGTAAAGTCAATTCCTTTCTTTACGAGAGTTCCTGCCTACGCATTGCCTGGATTACCTGCTGCTAATGCTACCGATATTCAAAACAATGCTAAACTAAATCAATTGTTTGCTGGCGTAAACGGATATTTAGCAAGTGTTGGAAAACCAGCGCGATTTGTAAATTTAGTTTCTGACGACGCTAATGCTAGCACAGTTGAAGCTAATCCTGTGTTGATTACAGATGAAACTTTAGATGATATTGCACCTGTTATTAAATCTGCATTAATGTTCGGAGGGATTAGTGATGCCGACGCAACGGCTATAAGTAACAAATGCGGTAAAGCAAGACACGCAAGCAATGCCTCAGCAACTCAAGATTATATCTTATTATCGGCAAGCACGGTTATAGGTAGCCTGGATTCATCTGCACCTGCTGGCTATAATGTTATTGGTGTAACGGTTCCACTAGAAGACAAATACACGCTAACTGCCGACGAAGTTTCTAAAATTAAAGTAGCGACTGATGCTTATAATACTACCATTTCTGGGATTGCAGCTACTAAAGAGCTTGCATTTGTTGACACTCTTTCTATTTTAGACAAAGTTGCGACCGGAAAATATGTTCAAGAAAACTATACCATGGCATCGACCTATGTTTTCGGAAATTCATTTTCGCTCGACGGCGTTCATGCCAGCCCTCGCGGATATGCTTTAATTGCCAACGAATTTATTATGGCAATTAACAAAGCTTATGGCTCGAACATGAAAGGTGTAAAACTTGAAGACTATCGCATTCTTTATCCTAAATTGTTCTAAAAAACAGATTTTTTTAGAATCAAAAAACCGACCCCAATTAATGTGGTCGGTTTTTTTTATGAAAGAAGAGGTCTAATAAGTTTGATGTTCAATTTCAAAAGAAATATTGATTAGAAAGAAATTTTGATTTCATTATTTACAAGGCTTGTCTTTCCGACGAAGCAGGAATCGCAGCAGTATTTATGATGTAATTGATGCCTATTTATTGTGTTTCCTCCTGCGTCGGAATGACAATGATAGCCAACATTATTTGCAAAAAACTACTTTTGGCTTGTCTTTCCGACGAAGCAGGTATCGCAGCAGTATTTATGATGTAATTGATACCTATTTATTGTGTTTCCTCCTGCGTCGGAATGACAATGATAGCCAACATTATTTGCGAAAAACTACGTTTGGCTTGTCTTTCCGACGCAGGAGGAATCGCACTAGTTGCTCCTGTATTGTGATTCCTACTGCGTTATAATGACAACAAGACTACTAAAGTTGATTTTATAAAAAGATGCTGGTATTTGAATTTTATAAAAAACACCCCCTTTTTATAAATCAAAAAACCTTTCAGTAATGAAAGGTTTTTATATCATAAACAACCACAATGATTAGGAAGTTGGTGTTGACGGATTGTCTGTTTGACTGCCCGACGAAGTATTATAAATCACATAATCATTATATTTTGCAACATTGCTCGATGCCCAAATTTTTTGACCAGTGTTTGTATATTTTACCAAAGTTGCATAAATAGCGTTGCCCGCTTCTACCCTATTTTCCTGTTCAATATCTCTGTCGGCAATTTTTAGGTGCATGTTTACCAATTCATGCTCTAAATCTTGTTTTAAAGATTTAACACTATCAAGCATGGCTGCGGTTAGACCATTAGCAGCCAGTTCTGATAGCATTTCTGTTCCTACTCTAAAAACCCTAGCGGCAACAATCATTAACTGAGCATCTGATTGACGTGACAAAGTTTCAGTGCCAAACTTTTTATATTTCGGACTGTGCTCAGGATAAACTAAAACCACTCTGCTCATAACATCTCTGATAGCATCAGCCAAATTAGCAGCAATAGCATCTTTGTTGCTGGTTACATCAGTTTGATCACTCACCAATTCAATGTCGGTAGCAGTATCGCTAAACTGCATTACCTCAGTTTCTAATTGGTTTACCATGATGGTAGTAACGCCAAAATCTAAAAATTGAGCGGCATCTCTCCGCATAAAAGCAATTTTTTCATTTGTAAGCGTTATTAATTTACCATCAGAAAAATTATAAGCTCTAAATACTTCATTTTTTTTCATAATTGTATCATTTTTAAAATTAATTACACAAAACTAAATAAAATTATTTAGTGAAAAAAAGATAAATAATTAATTTTTTTGATCAAGTATGTTAAATTTTAGAATAGTTATTAAATAATAATTACAAAAAGACATTAATGAAATTTTAATCAAAAAAAAATAATAATCTAAAAAGCTGATTTTAGAATCTAAATTATATTAAGTAATAAAAAGAAGACTGTTTGAAGCCTTCCGAAGACCGCATGAAGCACTCCGAAGACCGTTTGAAGCCTTCCGAAGACTATTTGAAGGTGTCCGAAGATAGCTTGAAGCTTTCAGAAGCTACTTTGAAGGTGTCCGAAGACCGTTTGAAGCACTCCGAAGACTGTTTGAAGGTATCCGAAGACCGTTTGAAGCAGTCCGAAGACCGTTTGAAGGTATTTTTTAACCATCTGAGTACTTCTAGCGTTCTTTTAAGTGTGATTTACTTATTTCTGACAAAAAATTATAATCAACTGAAAACAATTTTTATTTAACTGACGATAGATTTGTTGTGATTAATTATAAATTAATTACACCTGAATAAATAGTATTGTCATTTTAAAATAGATCAAGTGCTTCTTAGTGCTGAAATCAAATTTAAAATAATCTATAAGCAAATAGTCATGACGTAAATACAAAAGATTGTTGAATATCAATTTCAACGTAGTCTAAATTTCATTTATCAAACATCAACACTAATTAAAAAATTGATTATTTTTACCGTTCGACAAATGAATTTTTAAAAGCAAAAACCAACATTATGAAGCCAAATCTGACGCTAAAACAATTGGCAAAAGAACTTAATGTTTCTGTTTCGACGGTTTCAAAAGCTTTGAACAACAGTCCAGAGATTAGCGAACCAACCCGCATAAAAATTCAGAATTATGCAAAAGAAAATAATTACAAACGCAATTTTTTTGGGCTCAATCTAAAATCAAAAACCACAAAAACCATTGCGTTGATAATTCCAAATGTGAAGAACTCTTTCTTCATAAAAGTTTTTAGCGGCATCGAAAAAGTTGCCGAAGCCAATGGATATAATGTTATTACGTGCATCTCTAAAGAAAATATAGCGAAAGAAATTCAGATACTCAACATGCTGAGCAATGGCACCGTTGATGGATTTGTGTTGTCATTTTCGGAAGAGGCACAAAAATTAAATCAATTTGACCACATCAATCAGGTGATTGACCAAGGCATTCCGATTGTGATGTTTGACCGAATTACAGATCAAATTGTTTGCGACAAAGTAATCGTTAACAATCATGAAGGTTCGCAAAACGCAACTTTATTTTTGCTCAAAGAAAAGCCTAGAACCCTCGCGTTATTCTCGTCAATTTCTCATTTAAGCGTAGGGAAACTCCGCATCAAAGGTTATCAAGATGCACTGGAACAAGAAGGCTTCGACAAAGAAAATTCGTATGTTATTGCAACCGATTCCGTAACCGATTTTGACCAAAAAACAGTCGAATTCTTGAGTCAAAACAAACCCGATGCCATATTTACTACCGATGAATACGCCTCTTTCAAGGTGCTAAAGACTGCTTTAGAAAAAGGATTTAAAATTCCAGAAGAGCTACAAATTATTGGGTTTGCCGACGGAATATGGTCCCGACGAATGACCCCAAGTTTGACCACCGTGAGCCAACATTGCGAAAAAATGGGAGAGATTGCCGCTTCACTTTTGATTGATAAACTGCAAAATCAAAATGCAAAAGACTTCGAGACGATTATTATCGACACCCAAATAAAACAAAGGGACAGTACTCGAAAATAGTTTTATGGATTGACAAAAAATAAAACACCTCTGTTGTTGTAACAGAGGTGCAGATTTTTAAAGTTATATATTTATAGAAAAGCTGATTTCTACAAATCAAATCCTAAATTCACTCCTAGTTTATTAGCGATAATCTTCGTGATTCTTTGTTTCAATTCTGGGATTTTAATGCTTTCAATGACTTCATTTGAGAACGCATACATCAATAATGCCTTGGCTTCTTTCTTCGGAATGCCGCGTTGTTGCATATAAAACATGGCTTTTTCGTCGAGTTGACCAATCGTGCATCCGTGAGAACATTTCACATCATCGGCAAATATTTCCAATTGAGGTTTGGCGTTGATGGTGGCTTTATCGCCAATTAAAATATTGTTATTTTGTTGAAACGCGTCGGTTTTTTGGGCTTCTTTTTCTACAAATATTTTCCCATTGAAAACACCTGTTGAATTGTCGGCTAATATTGTTTTGTAGTTTTGGTGACTTTCGCAGTTCGGCGTAGCATGATTGACCAAAGTAAAATGATCTACGTGCTGCTTGTCGCCTATAATCGTAATTCCCTTTAAAGTAGAATCTATTCTTTCGCCAAAATGATAGAAATTCAAGTTGTTTCGAGTGATATTTCCGCCAAATGAGAACGTATGCACCGAAACTCTGCTCTCTTGTTTTTGAGAAATATAAGTATTGTCAATCAAGTTCGCCGATTGCAAATCGTTTTGAACTTTATAAAAGTCAACAATAGCCCGTTTTTGAGCAAAAATCTCCGTAACCGAATTGGTCAACACTGGATTTTCGTTTAATGATTGATGTCTTTCGATGATTTGAACATGCGCATTTTCGCCAACGACCACCAAATTTCGTGGTTGTAGCATCAAAGCACTTTCTACACCAGTTGAGAAATAAATAATCTCAATGGGTTTTTCAACCACTTTACTTTTCGGGATGTTGATGTATGCTCCTTCATTGGCGAAAGCCGTATTTAAAGAAGTTAAGCTATCGTCTTTGCTGGCAATTTTGTTGAAATATTCGTCAATTACCATCTTATATTTTGGTTTGTTCAATGCCGATGACATTAAGCAAACATCCAATCCGTCATGGGTTGTTGTCGATAAAAATGAGGAGAATTTTCCATCTACAAAAATGATTTTGTGCGTGTCAATTTCATGTAAAAAGTATTTTTTTACAGCAGCAAATTCAATCGCATTTTCGTGTTTTGGGAAAACAGAATAATCATTTTTTAAAATAGCATTCAGCGAAGTATATTTCCAAGTTTCCTCTTTTTTGGTTGGAAACCCTTTGTTTTCAAAGTTTTTTAGCGCAGTAGTCCGCACGTCATGTAGCTCCGAAGTCACATCTATTTGCTCTTCAAAGGCCATGAAAGACGATACTAATTTTTCTTTCAATTCCATATTAAACTTCTAATTCAGCTTTAATCCAATCGTATCCTTTTTCTTCCAATTCGTAAGCCAATTCTTTTCCTCCTGACTTTACGATTTTTCCATCCATTAAAACGTGTACGAAATCAGGAATGATATAATCTAACAAACGTTGGTAGTGTGTGA
>CAIXNQ010000002.1 GCA_903920835.1 uncultured Bacteroidota bacterium
AGCAGGGATAATAAAACCAAAAACTCCGGTGGTTATTGGCGAATTTACCCCAGTAACAAAAACTGTTTTTGAACAAAAAGCCCATCTTGAACAAGCCGAAATTTATTTTGCATCAGAACTTATTAAGGAAGATTATCCTTGTGCTTTGTTGGGAGATTATCAGCAATACAATAAAAAAACCGTACTTCAAACTTTAAAAGTTTTGAATGAAAAAGGAATGATTACCTCAACAGTAACCAATATCAAAAATGGATTTTTGAACGTGATTAAAAACACTGGACTTTTTGGCCGATGGCAACTGCTGCAAAGTCAGCCTTTGGTTATTTGCGACACGGCTCACAATGCAGAGGGGCTATTAATCACTATGAAACAAATTCAAAAGCAAAATTTCGAAACGCTTCATGTGGTATTGGGCATTGTTAATGATAAAGATTTAGGTTCGATTTTGCCTTTATTCCCAAAAGACGCAAAATATTATTTTTGCAAACCTGCAATTCCTCGTGGTCTTGATGAAGCGGTTCTAAAAATGCAAGCAGAAAAACACGAATTAAATGGATCGTTATACCGCTCCGTTAAAGAAGCTTACGAAGACGCAATAAATAATGCTTCGTCAAGAGATTTTATATATATTGGCGGAAGCACTTTTGTTGTTGCAGAAATAATATAATTTTTTCTGGTTTTTATTTGCAGATATAAAAAACTAGCCTATATTTGCATCCGCATTAAAGCAGTAATGACAAGATGCAAAAATAGGGCGATTAGCTCAGTTGGTTCAGAGCATCTGGTTTACACCCAGAGGGTCGGGGGTTCGAATCCCTCATCGCCCACAAAAACTTCAACAGTAATGTTGGAGTTTTTTTTTATGTCTTTTTTAATTGGCTTAATATTGTAATATTATCGATCAATCCGATATTATTTTAATTCTCAAAACTGTTGGTTGATTCTTATATAAAATGTTTTTTTGGATTTTATTTGTTTATATATCCAACACGGTCTCATAAAAAAACGACTGCCAGTTATGACAGTCGTTTTCAATATTGTTTAGGTTTATAATTACCAAATTTTAACACGTTTTTCTGGATCAACCCACATGCCATCTCCTTTTTTGATTTCAAATGCTTTTGCAAATGTATCTAAGTTTAATAATGGAACATATCCTCTGTATTGCGCTGGTGAATGTGGATCTGTTTTTACCTGATTCTTCAAAGCTTCATCACGAATTTTTCCTCTCCAAATTGTTGCCCAAGAAATAAACAATCGTTGTTCTGCAGTGTAACCATCAATCAAGCCGGGGTTTTTGTTTTCTTTTAGATACAATTGCAACCCATCATAAGCTGCATTTATACCTCCAAGATCTCCAATGTTTTCTCCCAAAGTAAACTTTCCATCAACATGAATTCCTGGCAATGGTTCTAGTGCCGAATATTGATCTGCTAAAGCAGCACCAAGAGCTGTAAATTGCTTCATATCATCTTCTGTCCACCAATCAACCAGATTTCCGTCGGCGTTATAAGTTGCACCTTCATCGTCAAATCCGTGAGAAATTTCGTGACCAATAACAGCGCCTATTCCACCATAATTTACTGCTTCGTCGGCTCTGTAATCATAGAAAGGTGGTTGCAATATTGCTGCTGGAAATACAATTTCGTTATAGGAAGGATTGTAATAAGCATTTACTGTCTGTGGCGACATTCCCCATTCGGTTTTGTCAACTGGTTTGCTCAATTTATCTAGGTCTTTTTTCCATTGCCATTGAGATACATTTCGTAAGTTGTCAAAATAGCTTCCGCCGTTTTCAGGACTATTGATTACTAATGCTGAATAGTCTTCCCATTTGTCTGGATAACCAATTTTAATGGTTAATTTATCTAATTTTTCAATAGCTTTTATTTTTGTTGCTGCCGACATCCATGTCAAATTATTGATTCTGGCTTTATAGGCACGAATAATATTTTTAATCATGTTGAATGCTTTGGTTTTTGCTTCTGCTGGAAACATTTTTTCAACATACAATTTACCTAAAGCTTCTCCGACAGTTCCATTAACTACTTGAAGTGCTTTTTCGTGGCGAGGTCTTTGTTTTAAAGCTCCTGTTAATGTTTTTCCGTAAAACTCCCAGTTGGCAGTCTCGATTGTTGTTGATATTTGTCCCGCTGCACCACGCAACAACATCCAACGCATGTAAGCCTTCCAATCTTCAACTTTGTTTTCAGTAAAAATAGTTTGCAATGCTGCCATATATCGCGGTTGAGAAACGATTATAGTATCAGCTTTTGCTACGCCAATAGTTTTTACATAAGCGCTCCAATCGATTGATGGCACCATTTTTTTCAAATCGGCTATGGCGGTTGGGTTGTATTGTTTCTTGCTATCACGACGCTCTACTCGATCAAGTCTTGGTTTTGACATTTGGATTTCGAGTGCCAATATTTTATCTGCATCAGCTTTGGCTTGTTCTGGAGTTTCGCCTAGATATTGCAACATTTTAGCCACATGAAGCACGTATTTTTCTCTTTTTTCTTTTGAATCTTTTTCTTCTGAAACGTAATAATCTCTGTCAGGCAAACCTAGACTTCCTGGTCCAAGACTCACAACGTTTCTGTTGCTGTTTTTCTCGTCGGCTCCAATTCCGAAACCAAAGAAACCAACTCCGCCACCCACAGTTTCTTCATCCATCATTAATTTTTGTAAATCATTGATGTTTTTCACGGAATTAATTTTGGCTAGATAAGGTTGCAAAGGTTTTATTCCTTGTTTGTTTCTCGCCACCGTGTCCATTGCCGACTTATAGACATTGATTGCCTTTCCTTGGTCAGTATTGGCTTTATATTTTGGATTTTTAGTAGCATCATTTAAAATTGCCAAAGCGTCTTTATCGGTGTTTTGACGCAATTCATCAAAACTTCCCCAACGGGTTTTATCGGCAGGAATAGGAGTGTTTTTTAACCAAGTTCCATTCACAAATTTGAAGAAATCGTCATTCGGTCTGATCGATTTGTCCATGTATTCTAAATTAAGACCTATTGGTTTCTTGGTTGCCATTTGGTCTTGTTTAGTTTCTTTTGTTTGTTGCGCATGCCCGTTGGATAAACCCAAAAGCAATAGCCCCCCGAGAATCATTTTTTTGTTTAAGTTGTTTTTCATTTTGAATATTTTTTTCAAAAATAATAAAGTTTTATTAATAGATATGTTTTTCAGGTCAAATATTGCTAAATGTATATTTTCAAACTAATCTGAGATTTGTTTTTTGAAAATGAATTTGAATAAACGTATTCAACCTTTTGAAAGAAATTAAATTGAAATTATAAAAGAACTCTCGTTTTAAAAGAGTTTCACAAACTTTTTTTGAAGTTAATTTTTCAAGATGATTTAAGAAGTTTTTTGTTTCTTAAACCCAATTTGAATGGTGGTGCCTTTTCCTACTTCGGATTGAAGGACTTTGATTTTGCCTTTGTGATATTCTTCAACTATACGTTTTGTTAGCGACAAACCAAGTCCCCAGCCTCTTTTTTTAGTAGTAAACCCGGGTTCAAAAACACGTTTGAATTGGTTTTTTGCAATGCCTTTTCCGTTATCGGTGACTTTAATTTTAATCAAATCGGGGTCAGATTCAATACGAATTTCTAGGTTTCCTTTGCCTTTCATGGCGTCTATAGCGTTTTTGACCAAGTTTTCAATGGTCCAACTGTGCAACGCCTGATTGACCATCAAAATTACAGGCTCGTCAGGAGCAATAAACGAAAAATGCACTTGTTTAGAAAATCGTGACTGCAAATATTCATAAGCATTTTTAGTTTCTGCAATAATGTCGAGCGGTTCTAAAACGGGTTCTGAACCAATTTTTGAAAAACGATCTACAATGGTTTGCAGTCGGGCAATGTCCTTTTCAATCTCGGCAACCATAGCAGGGTCAATTGCATCGGCTTTCATAATTTCGAGCCAACCAATCAATGATGACAATGGTGTGCCGATTTGGTGTGCGGTTTCTTTTGCCATTCCAGCCCAAAGTTTGTTTTGGGTCGCCATTTTAGTGCTCTTATAATAATTATAGACCAATGCGCCAAACAACACTATAATCAAAACCAATGCCACAGGATAATATTTCAGTTTGTTGAGCAAAACTGAATTTCCATAATAAAGATATTGAAATTTGCCCGGAACATATTCCATGGCTATGGGTTCGTTTTGGCTTTTCAGATTGGCTAGAAACGTACGTGATTTTGATTTGTTTTTCAATATTTCTTCGTCAACGTTTTTTGAATTAATAATCGAATCGTGCTCGGTGACTATAATCGGAATCGAAGCGTTCTGAATTATTTTGAGCGGCAAATCAATGTCGGTTGTGGCAACATCAGCTTTGTTGATGGTGGTTAGTGAGGTTGCCCAAAGCTCCATTTTGATGCGTTCTTCGTTCTTAAAGATTTGGAAAAACGTATAAGTATTCCACAAAATTAAAGATACAATTACAAAAGAAGTAGCGATAATCAGCCAGCGGGTAGTGTTTCTTTTTTCTGTAAATTGCATAGTTTTGAGGGGTGGTTAGGTTTAGAAATTGCAAATAAATCTTAATAATTATTGCAACAAAAACTTTTTAAACTCAGAATAATTAGCGATTTTAATACTAACTTTTTCTTTATTCAAAACGCTTTCTATTTGAGTTGGCACAGCAAGTTGAATGCCTAAAACTGGTTCAACTACATCTAAAAACTTAATTGGATGCGCCGTTTCTAACAAGAAACCAACGCTGTCTTGGTGTTTTTCCATCTCTTTAACCAATCCCAAATAGCCAACAGCCCCGTGAGGTTCGGCAACATAGCCAGAGGTTTTATGAATTAATTTCATTGCCTCAAGAGTTTCGTCATCTGTAAAAGAATAAGAAGAAAAGTCTTTTTGAAAAGCATTCAAATCGTTGTTATAAAGCTCTTGAATACGAACAAAATTACTCGGATTGCCCACATCCATAGCGTTAGAAATTGTAGCTACTGATGGTTTTGCAGTATATTTTCCAGTAGCTAAAAACTGCGGCACCGTATCATTAGCATTGGTTGAAGCCACAAAATGAGATAGGGGTAAACCTATTTTTTTTGCAATAATTCCAGCACAAATATTACCAAAATTACCACTCGGACAAGACGTAATCAAGGGTTTGTTCAGTTTCTTCAAGGCTTTATAAGCATAGAAAAAGTAAAACATTTGCGGCAACCAACGTGCAATATTTATCGAATTGGCGGAAGTCAAATTTTTATAAGTTAAATCTTCATCAAGAAAAGCCTTTTTCACCATGTCTTGGCAATCATCAAAAACGCCATCAATTTCTAGCGCAGTGATGTTTTGACCCAAGGTTGTCAACTGCCGTTCTTGAATATCGCTCACTTTTCCTGACGGATATAAAATAACAACATCAACACCTTTGACACCCAAAAAGCCACTAGCTACAGCACCACCCGTATCGCCTGATGTGGCTACAAGAACAGTGTTGGTTTGATTCTTATCTCTATTGAAATAAGCCAAACAACGCGACATAAATCGTGCGCCAACATCTTTAAAAGCCATGGTTGGACCATGAAACAATTCTAGCGAATATATATTCTCGTCAACAGCAACGACAGGAAAATCGAAACAGAGCGTTTCGGCAATAATTTGTTTTAAAACTTCTGTAGGAATTTCATCGCCAACAAAAGGCTGAATGCAATTAAAAGCAATTTCTTGATTGCTATAATTTTCAATTTGATTAAAAAAATCATTTGGTAAAACAGTAATAGATTCCGGAAAATACAAACCTCTATCGGGAGCTAAACCCTGAATAACGGCTTCTTGAAAAGATACTTTGTGGTTTGGATTGTTTAAACTGTAATACTGCATAGTCTTGATTTATCAATTATTGGTTGATTCAAATTCAACGAAATAACATCTAGATATTTTTTCGTGGTAAATATACTTGTTTTGACCTTTGCAATCAAAACCTTTTTTATGTGGCGAAAGTCTGGCTTGTTTGACTATATTTAGTACTTTAGCCAGCAGATAAAATTACTCAAATAAATTCACACTAAAATCATTTGAATTGATTGTAATAAAAAAATATGCCGCCATTGATATTGGTTCAAACGCCATGCGATTGCTGATAACAAATATTGTGGAGCAAGATGGAATGGAAACGCAGTTCAGTAAAAGTTCGTTAGTTCGTGTTCCAATCAGGTTGGGGCAAGATGCGTTTACGGTGGGCGAAATCACTGAAGAAAATATCGACCGAATGACCGATGCTATGAAAGCTTATAAACTATTAATGAAAGTTCACAAGGTTGAAAAATATATGGCTTGTGCAACTTCGGCAATGAGAGAAGCCTATAACGGCAAAGAAGTTGTGGAGATTATCAGAGAACAATCAGGAATAGCCATTGAAATAATTGACGGAAAGACAGAAGCCAATATTATTGCTTCAACGAATTTACACCAACTTATCGATTCAGAAAACACCTATCTTTACGTAGATGTTGGCGGTGGCAGCACCGAGTTTTCGCTTTTCTCAAACGGAAAAATTGTAGCTTCAAAATCATTTAAAGCAGGAACCGTTCGGTTGTTAAACGATGTGGTTAGCGATATTGTTTGGCAAGAAATAGAGAAATGGATCAAACAAATTACCAAAGATTTTGAAAAAATATCCATCATTGGTTCGGGCGGAAACATCAATAAAATATTCAAAATGTCGGGCAAGCATGAAGACAAACCCTTGTCATATATGTATCTTAATTCGCAATATTCTTTTCTAAATTCATTGAGTTACGAGCAGCGTGTTTCAGAATTGGGTTTAAATCCAGATCGTGCCGACGTAATTATACCCGCATTAAAAGTCTATTTAAATGCCATGAAATGGAGTGGCGCAAGAAACATTTACGTTCCAAAAATCGGACTTGCAGACGGAATTGTAAAGGCTTTGTATTACAATAAAATTTGAATCAGATTTTCAAACACCATAATTTCTCATCTTTTTCTGTTGAAAACCTGAATAATTATACAAAAAAACTATTTTTGGCGTAACAAAAATTCTATTTAACAACTTATAGATTTATTTTAATTATTAATCTTTATGAAAAATTCATTAATGGCTCTAGGTGCAACCCTGCTATTAGGCAGTCTTTCTTCGGCTCAAAAAGTAGCTTTTGAAGAATACAATTTAGACAATGGTCTGCATGTAATTCTCCACAACGATGCCTCGGCGCCCGTTGTTATTACTTCGGTTATGTATCATGTTGGTTCTAAAAACGAAAACCCCGATCGTACTGGGTTTGCGCATTTCTTTGAACACTTGCTTTTTGAAGGAACAGAAAACATCAAAAGAGGAGAGTGGTTCAAAATTGTTACTTCAAACGGTGGCGTGAATAACGCCAACACTTCTGAAGACAGAACTTATTATTACGAAGTATTTCCGTCGAACAACCTAGAACTAGGTTTGTGGATGGAATCAGAAAGAATGTTGCATCCAGTAATCAACAAAATTGGTGTTGATACGCAGAACGAGGTCGTAAAAGAAGAAAAACGACTTCGAGTTGACAATCAACCTTACGGAAATATACTTGCTCAAGTTAAAAAGAATCTCTTTGTAAACCATCCGTATCGTTGGGCAACAATTGGCTCGATGGAACATCTTGACGCTGCAAAACTTGAAGAATTTCAAGCGTTCAACAAGAAGTTTTATATCCCGAACAACGCTGTTTTGATTGTTGCTGGCGATTTAAACGATATTGCTAAAACCAAAGAATGGATTAACAAATATTATGGTTCGATTCCGAAAGGAACACCAATTGAACAAAAAACTTTTGTGGAGCAACCCATAACAAAAACCATAAACGCTACTTATGAAGACCCTAACATCCAAAAAGAAATGATGGTGGCGGCATACAGAACTCCTTCAATGAAAACGCGTGACGCTAGAGTGCTCGATATGATTTCTACCATCTTAAGCGAAGGAAAAAGCTCGAAACTCTACAAGAAAATTGTTGATGATAAAAAAATGGCACTTCAAGTAGGCGCATTTAATTTATCACAAGAAGATTATGGAATGTATATTTTATATGGTTTGCCTCAAGGAACTAATACTTCAAAAGATTTAATTAAAGAAATTGACGAAGAAATTGTTAAACTGCAAACCCAATTACTTTCTGAAAAAGAAATGCAAAAGCTCCTCAATATCTATGAGAATAATTATGTCAATCAAAATGCTAGTATTGAAGGAATCGCAGAAAACCTAGCTTCCTACTATTTGCTTTATGGAGACGTAAACTTAATTAATACCGAAATGGATATATATCGATCAATTACCGCAAAAGAAATTAAGGAAATTGCTTTAAAATATCTCAACCCAAATCAACGATTGATTTTGGATTATAGCCCAACAAAAGATAAATCTAAAAACTAAAACAAACGGAATCATGAAAAAAATAACACTAATGCTATCCAGCTTGTTTTTAATAATAACTATGCAAGCACAAGACCGCTCACAGCCAAAACCTGGCCCATCGCCATCAATTAAGATTAACAAACCCGAATCTTTTACGCTTCCTAATGGTTTGAAAGTATTGGTGGTCGAAAATCATAAATTGCCAAGAGTTTCTTTTAACTTAACCATTGACAACAGTCCGAGTGCCGAAGGAACCAAAAAAGGAGTAGATGATTTGACCTCTAGTTTAATTGGTAACGGAAGCCTCAAAATTTCAAAAGATGCTTTCAACGAAGAAATCGATTATTATGGTGCTGACATCAATTTCTATTCTTCGGGAGCTTCGGCAAATTGTTTGTCAAAATATTCTGGTCGAATTTTAGAATTACTTGCCGAAGGAGCTTTACACCCAAATTTCACTCAAGAAGAATTCGATAAAGAAAAAGACAAATTAATTGAAGCCTTAAAAACACAAGAAAAAAGCGTGTCGGCAGTTGCAGACAGGGTTCAAAATGTTTTGGCTTATGGAAAGAATCATCCATTTGGAGAATTTTTAAGCGAAGAAACCATTAAAAACGTTTCGCTTACAGATGTAATTACAAACTATAATACTCGTTTTGTTCCAGAAAATGCCTATTTGGTAGTGATTGGTGATGTAAAATTTGCCGATACAAAGAAAGCAGTAGAAAAGCTGTTTTCGCCTTGGGCAAAAGCTTCTGCACCTCAATTGACCTATACCGATCCAAAAAACGTTCAATATGCTCAGATTAACTTTGTTGATATGCCAAACGCTGTTCAATCTGAAATTGCTTTGGTCAATACGGTTAACTTAAAAATGACCGACAAAGATTATTTTGCCGCAATCGTAGCGAATCAAATTTTGGGTGGCGATTTCAACAGCTATCTCAATATGAATTTAAGAGAAAAACACGGTTGGACTTATGGTGCAAGGTCAAGCATTTCTGGAGGCAAATATGTTTCAACTTTCAAAGCTTCGTCACAGGTTAGAAACGCGGTTACCGACAGTGCCGTGGTTGAATTTGTAAATGAAATCAAACGAATCAAAACTGAAAAAGTATCAGAAGAGGTTTTAAAAAATGTAAAAGCTGGATATATTGGCAAATTTGTAATGCAAGTTGAAAAACCACAAACCATTGCCAGTTATGCTTTGCGTATTAGAACCCAAGGTTTGCCAGAAGATTTTTATGAAAATTACATCAAAAACATCAACGTCGTTACTGCCGAAGAAGTTATGGCTGCTGCCAACAAATACTTTTTAGACAGCAACACCAGAATTATTATCGTAGGAAAAGGCAGCGAGGTTGTACCTGCTTTAGAAAAATTAAAAATTCCGATGTTTTATTTTGACAAATTCGGAAATGCCACGACTAAACCAGAAACTAAGAAAGCAATTCCGGCTGGTGTAACCATGAAAACAGTTTTAGATAATTACATCAAAGCCATTGGCGGACCAAAAGCAGTTGCAGCTATCAACACAGTTTCGTTTGTAGGTTCAGCAACAATTCCGCAAGCACCGGCACCATTAAAATTTATTTCTAAAAAAGATGTCAAAGGAAAATCGCTTATAGAACTTTCTATCGAAGGAATTGGTAGTATAATGAAACAAGTTGTTAACGAAAAAGGTGCTTACTCAATGCAACAAGGACAACGAAGCGAAGTAACTGGCGAAGAATTGAAAGAGAAAAAAGCATCGGCTGCTCCTTTTGAAGAAGTGGCTTTGCTCACGAACAAAAGCATCGTTTTAGACGGAATAGAGAATATGAATGACGCAGATGTTTATGTTATTAAAAACGGAAAAACAACCTATTATTATGATGTAAAAACGGGACTAAAAACTGCCGAAAGTAAATTTGTAGAGAAAGGCGAGCAAAAAATGACCGTAACAACGCAATTTAACGATTACAGAGAAGTTAAAGGAGTTAAAGTTCCGTTTGAAATGATGGTAAACCAAGGCTTCGAAATCGACATCAAAATGAGCGAAGTAAAACTTAACGAAGGCGTTACCGATAAAGATTTTGAATAAAATCTGAATACAGTACACAACTGACCAAAACGAAAAGGCTGTTATTCTTTTTTAGTTTGCATCCCAAAATAAATTAATTTGAACTATTGATTATTTTTATAGAAGTTTCTGACTTAACACAAAAAAACGCTCCAACCAGAGCGTTTTTTTATTTTGAGATCGTTTTAATTTTTAATATACAAACCTAAAATCATTAATCCGAAAGCAAAAAACAGACCTACAAACCATTTAATCATATCATTTTTAGGTACAGTAATTTCTTTTTTCACAAAGTCTTTTGTAGTAATTTCGGATTTATCTTGCCGAACCTCCTGGCTCATTGTATTGTCTATTGCTTCAACAAATTCTCGTGCCTTGGCTTCATTCAGTTCGAGCTCGTTTCTAAATAAATCGTATAATTTTATGTTTTAAGTGTTCTTTTTATTAATTTTTCATTGATTTATAGACTATAAATATATTGTTTTTTCTACAAAATACATTTTCATTAACAAATCATAAATTTAATCTACTTTTAAATACACTGTTATTTTTAATTTAATTGTATTGAATTAATTTTAATAAAATTGATTTATTTGAAGACTACAATGAAGTGATTTAATGTTACAAATTTGTTTATATTCCTTCCTAACCTATAATTGCAGTTTTTCTGTTGTTGCCCCACATATATCCTTCAATTTCCACCGAGGCTTGAATTACGTGATGACAAGAAATTACAATTTCTATAGATTTCGCAAACATTGGGAGCTTTATGCTTCTTAATAAATACTCTTTAAAATTTTGGAATCTTTCAAATAAGATTGTAAGAGTTACAGGAATCCTGAGAGCAAAATGTTTTCAGACGAAAGGCTCCCCGAAATCCTGAGAGCAAAATGTTTTCAGACGAAAGGCTCCCCGAAATCCTGAGAGCAAAATGTTTTCAGACGAAAGACTCTCCGAAATCCTGAGAGCAAAATGTTTTCAGACGAAAGGCTCCCCGAAATCCTGAGAGCAAAATGTTTTCAGACGAAAGGCTCTCCGAAATCCTGAGAGCAAAATGTTTTCAGACGAAAGGCTCCCCGAAATCCTG
>CAIXNQ010000003.1 GCA_903920835.1 uncultured Bacteroidota bacterium
AATCTTTTGATTTCAAAATAACTCAAAACAAATAAAAATCCTAAATCTAAGAATAGATGGCTATATAATATTTAATATGTATTTTTGTAATCTATAATTAATATTTAATTCAATAATGGAATCTACAATAGAAAAAGTAAAATGCTTGATTATAGGCTCTGGTCCAGCGGGATATACTGCTGCAATCTATGCTTCAAGAGCCAACATGAATCCTGTTTTATATCAAGGATCACAACCCGGAGGACAATTAACAACCACAAATGAAGTAGAAAATTTTCCAGGCAACCCCGAAGGAATTACTGGACCACAAATGATGATACAATTAATGGAGCAAGCACAACGATTTGGAACCGATGTTAGAGACGGCTGGGTTAATAAAGTTGATTTTTCTGGTCCTGTTCACAAAGTTTGGATTCAAGATAACAAAGAAATACACTGCGAAACTGTTATTATTTCGACTGGTGCATCGGCAAAATATTTGAATATTCCTTCTGAACAACATTATTTAAAAATGGGTGGTGGCGTTTCAGCCTGTGCTGTTTGTGATGGTTTTTTCTATCGCAATCAAGAAGTAGTTATTGTAGGTGCAGGCGATTCGGCATGCGAAGAAGCACATTATTTGTCTAAATTATGTAAAAAAGTGACGATGCTTGTTAGAAGCGAACAGTTTAGAGCATCTAAAATCATGGCAGAACGAGTTCGTAAAACAGAAAACATCACTATTTTATTGAATACCGAAACTGTTGAAGTTCTTGGAGACGGTCAAGTGGTAACGGGAGTTAAAGCCTTGAATAAAACAAACAATGAAACATTTGAAATTCCAGCCACAGGATTTTTTGTTGCAATTGGTCACACTCCAAATACTGCTATATTTAAAGACTATTTAAGCTTAGATGAAACTGGATATATCATCCCAACACCAGGAACTTCAAAAACGAATGTTGCAGGAGTTTTTGTTGCTGGCGATGCCGCCGATCACGTTTATAGACAAGCCATCACTGCAGCAGGAACAGGCTGTATGGCTGCTTTAGATGCTGAACGTTATTTAGCTTCATTAGAATAAATTAGTTCATTATTTTTTTTAAATCAAACTTGATAAGTGAAATCAGCGTTCTTTAATTTACATACACACACGCAATCTAACTCTTCTGAAATTTTTGAACTTGTCAATCAATATCCTTGGGAATTTAATCATGATGTTTCTTCTTATTCCATTGGAATTCATCCATGGCATATTGACCAAAATAGATTAGATAAAGATTTTGAAATTCTGACCGAAAAACTGAATTTAACTTCTTGTTTAGCTATTGGTGAATGTGGGTTAGACAAAAGAATCGAAACGCCTATCGAAATTCAAAAAGAAGTATTTATCAAACATATTGAGTTGGCTGAGAAATTTAATAAACCAATGATCATTCATTGTGTTGCTGCTTTTGAAGAATTAATAGTTTTGAAGAAAAAATTCAAAGTGACAGTTCCAATAGTTATTCACGGATTTTCAAAAAATGAAGTTTTAGCAAAACAATTAATTAAAGAAGGCTTTTATCTTTCGTTTGGGAAATATTTGGTGCAAAACCATGAGCTAAAAACTGTTTTTCAATACATTCCAAATGATCGTTATTTTCTAGAAACTGATACTACAAATATCGTAATCGAAACGGT
Organism: uncultured Bacteroidota bacterium; assembly: GCA_903920835.1. Taxonomy (GTDB): domain Bacteria; phylum Bacteroidota; class Bacteroidia; order Flavobacteriales; family Flavobacteriaceae; genus Flavobacterium. The sequence continues at coordinate 1,663 of CAIXNQ010000003.1, forward strand.
TTATAATTTAGCAGCAGAATATAAAAATTGTTCATTAGCCGAAATACAACAACAAATAAACTCTAATTTTGCAGCTGTTTTTTCAAATTCATAAATATTATTATTATTTAATAAAGTAAATATATGGCAGCTTGGACAGAAAGAGCCGAATTATTATTTAAAAAAGAAGGTTTAGAAAGTTTAACAAATGCTAAAGTTCTAGTTGTTGGTCTTGGTGGCGTTGGATCATTTGCGGCAGAGTTTTTAGCGCGTGCTGGCGTTGGTTCGCTAACCATTATTGATGGTGATGTCGTAGATATAACTAATATTAACAGGCAACTTCCTGCGTTACATTCTACTGTTGGAATTCCTAAAGTAACTGTTGTTGGGGATAGACTCTTGGATATTAATCCCGAACTAAAACTTACCCGTATTCAAGAGTTTTTGTCGCCCGAAAGAGCTTTTGAAATAGTCTCAAATGAATTTGATTATGTTTTAGATTGTATTGATAGCGTCACTCCGAAACTCAATTTAATCATGGCTTGCAAACGAAAACGAGTTAAAGTAATTAGCAGCATGGGAGCTGGTGGAAAAATGGAAGCATCAAAAGTTAAAGTAGCCGACATCAGCAATACAGAAAACTGTTTTCTAGCAAAAACAATCAAAAGAAGATTAAAAGAAGTTAAAATTGATAAAGGTGTTAAAGTTGTTTTCTCTTCTGAAATTCAAGATGAAAGTAGTCTAAAGAAAACCGACGGAAGCAACTATAAAAAATCGTTCTACGGAACAAATAGTTATATGCCGGGACTTTTTGGTTTATATGCCGCAGAAACTGTTATTCGATATTTGTTAAAAAAAGAAAACTAAAACATGATTAAAACTGTAATTTTTGATATGGATGGCGTTATTGTCGATTCAGAACCAGTGCATCGACTTGCCTACAACACGTTGTTTAATCAATTAGATATCGATGTTTCTCCCGAAGTTTATGCGTCTTTTACTGGCAATTCAACTAAAAATATATTTGAACGTTTAAAGTCTATATACAATTTAAAGCAAGAAGTAAATGAACTTGTTGAAGCCAAAAGAAGTTTGTTCAACACCGCTTTTGACGAAGCTCAGGAATTGGCTTTGCTTGATGGCGTAAAACCCCTAATCATGGCTCTGTATGCTGGCGGAATGCAGCTTGTATTGGCCTCTTCATCAGCACACGTTACGATTGAACGAATATTTAATCGTTTTCAATTGCATCATTATTTTGATCATATTGTTTCTGGTGAAGAGTTTCCGAAATCAAAACCAGATCCAACAATATTTATTGAGGCTGCACGTCGTTCAAAAACGGCTATTGAAAATTGTATTGTTATTGAAGACAGTACCAACGGAATTAAAGCAGCAAAAGCAGCAGGGATTTTTTGCGTGGGTTACAATAGTTTTCACACCAAACTTCAAGATTATTCAGATGCTGATCTCGTTATCAATCATTTTGATGAACTTGATTTTTTAAAAATTCGTCATCTAAAATAGCTTGAGGTAAATAACTTCAATATATTATTAAACATATAATTAAAAACTAAAGAATAAGAAACATTCTACAATAAAAAAGTATTTTTTATGTCAAAAGTAAAAGTTGGTTTGGTACAAATGTCTTGTCAAAAAGAACCAAAGTACAATCTAGAAAAAACCATCAATCAGATTAAAGTTGCAGCTTCAGATGGGGCACAAATTGTGTGTTTGCAAGAACTTTTTACCTCGCTCTATTTTTGCGATGTCGAAGATTATGATAATTTTTCGTTGGCGGAAGCAATTCCTGGTCCAACTACTGACGCACTTTCTGAAGTTGCAAAAGAGTATAATGTTGTTATCATTGCCTCATTGTTTGAAAAACGAGCAGAAGGTTTATACCACAATACTACCGCCGTTATTGATGCCGACGGAACGTACTTAGGCAAATATCGTAAGATGCACATTCCTGACGATCCTGCGTTTTATGAAAAATTCTATTTCACACCTGGCGACTTGGGCTACAAAGTATTCAAAACCAAATATGCAACTATTGGCGTTTTAATTTGTTGGGACCAATGGTATCCAGAAGCGAGCCGAATCACGGCTTTGATGGGAGCAGAACTTTTGTTTTATCCAACAGCTATTGGTTGGGCAACCGATCAAGACGAGCAAACTAACAAAGACCAGTACAATGCTTGGCAAACGATTCAGCGGTCGCATGCAGTGGCAAATGGAGTTCCTGTGATTTCTGTTAATCGTGTTGGAATGGAGCAAAATGGTGCAATGAAGTTTTGGGGCGGCAGTTTTGTTACCAATGCACAAGGAACACTTCAATATTTAGCTTCGCACGAGCAAGAAGAAACCAAAGTTGTCGAGATTGACCGTTCGGAATCTAATTATTACAGAATGCACTGGCCATTTTTACGAGACAGACGAATAGACAGCTATTTGCCAATTACAAAAAGATTTATTGACGAAGATTAACCAGTCTTGTGAACCTAAAACCTGATTTCATTTCAAAATAACCTTCAATGTCACTTCATAAACCATTAAACGATTCTCAAACGCCCCGTGCTACTGACGCAAATCCGTTTGGATTGTCTAGTTATCCCTCAAACATACCTACACCTAAAGATTTAGGGTTTCATTTCCCAGCAGAGTTTGAACCACAAGACGCACTTTGGCTTTCTTGGCCGCATAAAGAAGCTTCTTGGCCAGGAAAATTACCAATGATTTATAACAGTTACTCTGAATTTGTTCTTCAAGTTGCCGAAGATCAAAAAGTGAATATCAATGTGGTTGATGAAAACATGAAACAGTTTGCCGAAACAACCATCAAGCAATCTCAATTTGCCTCAACGAGAGAGGACTTATCTGAATTGCTTAAAAACGTTACTTTTTTTATTCATCCAACAAACGATGCTTGGTGTCGTGACCATGGTCCTGCTTTTGTTGTTAATCGAAAAGCCCATAAAAAAGCAATTGTGGATTGGGATTACAACGCTTGGGGCGACAAATATCCGCCGTATGACCTTGATGATGT
>CAIXNQ010000004.1 GCA_903920835.1 uncultured Bacteroidota bacterium
ATTATTATAATGGAACAATAATCCTATTTTTAATTTTATAAAATAAGGTAATTATTCGTATTTTCTTTTCTTGAACCAAAGGTCGTTAAAAGAAAGTCCGATATGAATATTGGTGTAATTTTCTTCTATTAAACCCGCATTTGTTGTTCCTCTTTTTCCAAATTCCATCCCGATATTAATGTTAGAAAAAGTTCCATAAAGTGGCAATCCGAGACCAGCCGTGAAAGCTCTATCTTTAATAGATTGACCGTTGATAACCATTCCAGTATTTTGAAAATAAAATCCACCTCTAATAACAATACGGTCTAAATAACTCGTGAATGAATTGTATTTATTGATATAAAGTCCTCCAACAACAAATTTTGTAGCATTCTCAAAAACAATTTGATCAATGTCGTTAAATCTGTTGCCCATTTTGCTTGACTGTTGCCAATCTACTTGCGCACCAATTTGCCATTTTCTTAAAACTCCTACGCCCAGTCCCGCAGTAATTTTGGTTGGCATCTTTATGGAATTGTTGGGTGCCTGCGCATCAATTACGTCATAAATAACATCTGTTCCTGAAATAGAATAAGGCAAAGTTGCTATAGTTCGGGTATTGTTAAAATTTAAAGTTGTTTCTGGAGAGAAAGTAAATCCTCCGAAAATTTGTTTTTTGCCTTTAAAGTTAGATTGATACATCAAACCAGTAGTGATTGTTGCCCCTCGAACATTGGAAGTGTTTTGTTCTCTTGTTCCTAGTGCAATTTGGTCTGGAAACAAATAGCTGTTTGTGGTAATATTTCCAAAATTATAGTCAATGGTTGCGCCCACACTCCATGTTTTTGAAAGCTCATAAGCCATTCCAATATAAACCTTATTGATGCTTCCTTTTCCGTTAAACTTTCTTAAAGTGTTCGCATCATCGGTGCTTTGAACTCGATATCCAATAGAAGAATAAGGCAAAAGACCAAAGCTAACTCCGATTTTTCCCAAAGGCAAACCAACTGCAAAATAGTCTAAAGTGGTTCTTTTGGTTTTATCGTCAATGGTAGCAGTGTTTACAATTGTTGTATTGGTGTTGGCTCCAACAGTAAAAGTGGTTTGTTTGATGTTTGACAACGAAGCTGGATTTTGCAAATTCAAATGGATGCTGTCTTTGAAAATACTTAAACCACCCATAGATCGGTTTTCGGTTGTGCCCTTAAATTTAACATCGCCTATTCCGTAAAACGAATAGGGAGATGAAGTTCCTTCTTGAGCAAAAGTGGTGAACGATATTGTGAAACAAACGAAAACAAAGATTTTTTTAATCATTTTAGATTTTGGTATTGATAGGTTTGATACAAACTTTCTAACAGAAAATTTGGATTGGCAAATATGGTATTTTTAAATCGTTTAGCCAAAAATTCGGCATCTCCGCCCGTTAAAATTATTATAAAGTTTGAATAGTCAAGCTGATATTGATTGATAAAGCCATCAATTTCATAAATAATTCCGTTCACAACCCCCGAATGAATTGAGTTATTGGTGCTGTCGCCAATGAAATTATCGGGCATTTGATTCTCTAACAAAGGAAGTTTTGAGGTAAAAGTATGCAGTGCTTCATACCGCAATCGGATTCCGGGCGATATTGCGCCTCCCAAATAGTCGTTTTGAGCCGTAATAAAGTCATAAGTAATGCATGTTCCAGCGTCGATAATCAGGCGGTTTTGATTTGGAAACTTTAATACCGCTCCTGCTGCCAGAATCATTCTGTCGATTCCTAAAGTAGCTTTCGATTGGTATTTATTATGAAATGGAAAGCTGCTATTTCGGTCAACAAAAAATAATTTATGACTATTTTCAATAAAAGAAAAATCGTTTCTGTTTAATTTTCCAACGCTTGAAACCACAATTTCTGAAACATTAGGATTGTTTTTTAGGTATTCTAACAAGTCCAACTGCCACGAATCGAAGGGTAGCATAAAGCAATCTGAAATTGTATTGTTTTCAAAAAGAGCGGCTTTAATCCTGGTGTTTCCTATGTCGAGCGTTAAAATCATAAAGCAAAAATGAAGCAACAAAAGTAGTTATAGATTTTTTATGAAAATTGTTTGCGAATAATAAAAATGATTCTATATTTGCACCCTCATAACGAGGGGTACCTTAGCTCAGATGGTAGAGCAATGGACTGAAAATCCATGTGTCCCTGGTTCGATCCCTGGAGGTACCACAAAACCACACTTTTAAAGTGTGGTTTTTTTATTTAGCAAATATTTTTCAAAAAACCTATCTCAAAAACTCAGTATTTGGGTCGCCGAACATTGTCCGCAAGCTGGATACTCAGTATTTAGGTCGCCGAACATTGTCCGCAAGCTGGATACTCAGTATTTAGGTCGCCGAACATTGTCCGTAAGCTGGATACTGAGTTTTTGAGATAGGTTTTTTGAAATTATTTAATGTTAATTTCTTGTCTAAGGTTAATCAAACCTGTTTTAATTTAAAAAAAAATTATTAGACCTTGATAGTGCTCACAAGCAAATGCCAATTAGTAACTATTTGTAGAATAACATTGTAATCAATGCCATAATTTCTATCATATTTATATTTTCAATCTATTTATCGCAGTCAGTTTCAATTTTGAGTAGAAACAAATAAAGAATTCATTCTTTATTATGTTAAACAATATATGCATAATAGTTATTAAACAAAAGCTTTTGAATTGTTGTAGAAATTTATGGCAATAAACCACCTCAAATCAAAAAAGCCTTCCAGATTTTTGAATAAATTCAAAAACGGAAAGCTTTTCATTGGTCTAACTACTAAACCTGCTACGCTTTACTAGGGCGTAGCGAAACAACACAACTAATCTTCTATATTTTTCTTGGGCAAAAAAGGTCTTCATTTCTGAAAACCTTTTTCCAATTTTAGCGGTCTGGACGGGACTAATTATTCTATCTTTATTTATAACTTTTTCAAAGACTTAGGTAGATTTTTAATGTTATGAGTGCCTAAAAAGATGCCTTTTTTTGCAAAATTACTACCATAATAGGGTAAAAAGATTTAGAAATGTTTGTTATGAAGATTATTACAGCCTCTTGATTTTCAACTTAACTTCAAACTCTATTTCTTGTTCTGTGTAGCGCTTAGATTCCTCTAAAATTTCATAATTAGATTTTAACACTGCATTTATCCTTTTATCAAGCTCTTTATTTAAAAGTTCTTTATAAGCAGTCAAAAAACTATTATCCTCTATCAATCCAGTTGGTATTTCACAGAACCTGCTCCATTTATCTGTTACAATTGAAGTCATGCTAATATTTAGCTTTTCTTTATTAAGGTAGATGAATACCCAGAATTTTGGAAATGTGATACCATGTAAAACAGAGTTATTACTAACAAGA
>CAIXNQ010000005.1 GCA_903920835.1 uncultured Bacteroidota bacterium
TCTGCCGAACATCCAAGTGGCATCGTGAAATGGTTTGTGGAAGTTTTTGATACCAATGATGAGTTGGTAGCAGTAGCGACTATCTTAACCATGGTTCAGAAAAAACAAGAAGTTTTCGTAGAAATGACCGATGAAAAAATAGCCGAATGCATCAATAAACTTACCGAAAATTCAAAACCAAGTTGGGGAATTTTGACGCCACAACATTTGTTGGAACATTTGGAAGAAGGCTACCGAATTATGTCAGGTGAAATTCAAGATTTCGAAATTGCAACCCCTGAAAAGATTTTGGATAAAGTGCATAATTCGTTATACAATTACGATAAATTCCCAATGGGAACTTCTTTTCCAACTATGAAAAAGGGTGAATTGGAAGAGTTGGTTCATCCTGATTTTGCCACAGCCAAAGCGAAATTTTTAGAAGCTAGAGAAAATTATAGAACCTTTTTCAAAGAAAATCCAGAAGCTGTTTTAAAGAACATGGTCTTCGGAGAATTAAACAAATATGAATCGTATTTATTAGAACGAAAACATTTGAATCATCACTTTGAACAGTTTGGAATTTTATAGAGAAAAGAATAAAGAAAAAAGAAAAAAGACCATGTCAACAGAAGCATACGTAAAAAAAAATATAGTAAACAACATCGCCACAATCGAGTTTTTTCATCCCGAACAAAACTCTTTACCGGGCAATATTCTAGCGCAATTAGCCAACACAATAACTGAAGTTGGAAATAATAGCGAAGTAAAAGTTATCATCTTGAAAAGTGGTGGCGATAGAACGTTTTGTGCCGGAGCTAGCTTTAAAGAATTAATTGCAATTGATGATGCCGAAACTGGGAAGGTTTTTTTCTCTGGTTTTGCTAACGTCATTAATGCCATGAGAAAATGTCCGAAATTCATCATCGGACGCATTCAAGGAAAAACCGTGGGTGGCGGAGTAGGAATTGCAGCGTCAACCGATTATTGTATGGCAACAAAATTTGCAGCCATAAAATTATCAGAACTAAACGTCGGAATCGGACCATTCGTAGTCTCGCCAGCCATCGAAAGAAAAATGGGAGTTTCTGCCTTGTCGCAAATTGCTATTGATGCTAATACTTTCTACGAAGCAACTTGGGCGAAAGAAAAAGGATTATTTGCCAATGTATATGAATCTATTGAAGAAATGGACGAAGCCGTTCAGAAATTCGCCGAACATTTATGCACCTACAATCCAGAAGCTATGCTCGAAATGAAAAAAGTCTTTTGGCGAGGAACAGAGGATTGGGACAATTTACTAGCTGAAAGAGCCGCTATCAGCGGACGATTAGTATTGTCTGATTTTACAAAAGAAACGTTGAAGAAATTTAAGTAATTGTATACTGTAAAATGTATATTGTATACTGAAAAGAGCAATATACATTATACAACAATACATTATACAACAAAAAATGATATACGAATTCAAAGGGTTCATCCCAGTCATACACGAAAGTAGTTTTATACATCCGCAAGCTGCGGTAACGGGTAACGTGATTATTGGAAAAAATGTGTATGTTGGTCCTGGTGCTGCCATTCGTGGCGATTGGGGCGAAATCATCATTGAAGATGGTTGTAATGTTCAGGAAAATTGTACGATTCACATGTTTCCTGGAAAGACTATGGTATTGAAAGCTGGAGCGCATATTGGTCATGGAGCGATAATTCATGGAGCAAATATTGGGAAAAATTGTTTAGTCGGAATGAACGCTGTAATTATGGATGATGTAAACGTTGGCGATGAATGTATCATTGGCGCATTGAGTTTCGTAAAAGCCGGAATGCAAATACCAAACCGTAAAATGGTAGTTGGTAATCCAGTCACAATAATAAAAGACGTTTCCGATGAAATGATGGATTGGAAAACAAAAGGAACCGCATTATATCAACAGTTACCAAAAGAATGTTATGAAACTTTAAAAGCAGTTGACCCATTGCGTGAAATTCCCGCCAATCGACCAACGCAAGAAGCGTTTTATGCTACATTAGAAGAATTTAAATTAAAAGAAAATAGAAAATAGAGAAAAGAATATAGACATTTCAAAAGTCTATTTTCTATACTCTATTCTCTATCATCTCTAAAAAAATGATAACAGAATTCAAAATGCCCAAAATGGGTGAAAGTATATCCGAAGCAACAATAATCAGTTGGTTGAAAAATGTAGGTGATTTTGTAGAAGCTGAAGAA
>CAIXNQ010000006.1 GCA_903920835.1 uncultured Bacteroidota bacterium
ATATGCATTCATTGTTTCAGATTGAAATTGAAACAAGATATTAAAAAAAAAAAAAAAAGAATTAAAATATGCAAATCGAAATTTAAATAATTGATTATCATTGATATTTTTCAAGTTCAAGTTCAAGTTCATTTTATTTAACAATTTCAAAGGTTTCCAAAATTTTTACAAAAAAAATTATATGTTAGTTGATTAGTTTTTTTTTTCCAGAGATCTGCAATTGTTGCATTACAACTTTGGTATAATCATGTTTTTTTTTCACATTTTCATTTCTTTTATAAGGGAATATAATATAAATTTCATTGTTTTACATAACTTTTTTTATTTTCATATTCATGGAAAATTTTCAAAAAACCAAATTTCGGAATAATTTTTATTACAATTTTTCCCACCCACCCTGTTATTTATTGCACAAAATCCCGACCTGAGCAAATCGGCTGTCAATAACTTAGGGATCATTGAGTCCCACTATCAAAGGGTTTTCAGAAAACCGGCTTTTATGGAAAAATCTGTCGGTGATTTTTCTGCCAAAATCTTCGATTAATGGTACACCTGCCTCTTCGTGTAAGGCTACAGTTGAATGGCGCCAATGGCGATCCAATATTATTTTCAGTTGCTTGTTCTGAACTATTTGAATTTTTCTTCGATGTGTCGCGGCGCAGTCAAACCAAGTTTCAATGCCGTAGCAAAGAATTGGCCTGATGCAGATTATAGAGCAACAATTTGTTTGGAACACATAGTTTCGATTTTCTATTGAGGAATGAATATAGTATTTTGAAAGCCAAACCAGCTTTTTCAATTGATTTTGAGACTTGTGTTGCGAAAGTGAGTCTCTTATCCAAATGGACACCAAGGTACTTGACTTCATTTGACCAAGGGATGCTATTACCATCAAGAACAATATTAGATTGAGGAACATTTTTGGTAGCCCTAGAGAAATAAATGGCCTGAGTCTTTGTGGCATTGATTTTAATCTTCCAATCTTTGCAATAATCGGAAATAGAGTCTAAATGATGTTGTAAATCGATTTGTACTAAATCAGGAGTTTGACTTGAGGAGAAAATGGCTGTGTCATCCGCAAAAGTGGCCGTTTTACAAAAAGAAGAAGTAGGAACATCAGAAGTGAAAATATTGTACAAAGTGGGAGATAAGATGGCTCCTTGAGGAACGCCATAAGGAATGCTATGTGAATTTGAAGTGATATTACCAATTTTAACTTGAAAAGTTCTGCCTTTGAGAAATGAAAATATTAATCTTGCTAGGAAAATGTCACAGCCTCTTTGTAGTAGCTTGTGGAGGAGAGCTTCGTGCCACACCGAATCAAACGCCTTTTCGACATCTAGAAGTAGCATACCAGTCGATAATGAAACACGACTGGTTCCTCTGATTTTGGCATCGCGCGCTTCTTTGATATTTTTCACCACCCGCCTTAGCTGATGGGCTGCAGAGTGGGCTCGACGAAAACCAAATTGATGTTGAGGGATTATGTTGTTTGTAGAAATAAAATCATTTAAACGTTTTAGAACTGTTCTTTCGAAAATTTTACTAATTGTGCTTAAGAGACTGATTGGACGATAACTAGAAGGATTTGAACGCTCTTTGCCTGGTTTGAGAATTGGAATAACCATGGCGTGTTTCCAAATTTTGGGAAAGTAACAAAGTTTTAAACAAGAATTATAAATGTACGTTAGAAAAACCAGAGCTTTACGAGATAAATTTTTAAGAAGAACATTTGAAATACCGTCAAAACCAGGAGCTTTGCTGTTTTTAAGATTTTTAATAATTTTCTTTAATTCTCTAGGGGAAACTAAATTTGAAGCATTTAAATTAAAATCACTACTTTGCAATCCCAAACAACCATCATTGACGATGTCCTCTAGAGGAGAGGGCATCGTGTTGTTGTGGGCCTTAGATAAAACTGTGGCAATCGCATTGGCCTTTTCTTGACCAGTAATAAGAGTTTCGCCATTCACTTTAAGAGGAGGTATGCTTCGGTTTTTGTTCTTAATGATTTTTGTGAAACTGAATAATGACTTGTGGTTAGGTTGAATGGAACCAAGTTTTCGACCAAAAGAGTCATTGTTCAGTTCTTCGCAAGCATCCTTGACTGCTCTATTTTTATAAAATTGTATCGCAATATATCATTTGAATTCGAAGTTCGCTGAGCAATTCTCCGGTGGGTGTTTTTCAAAATGATTAATGACTTTATTTCAGGAATAAGAACAAGGGAATACCTGAAGGGTCTGACTTTAGAAACGGCAGCAGAGCGATCCTCCAAAAGTGCAGCGGTGAA
>CAIXNQ010000007.1 GCA_903920835.1 uncultured Bacteroidota bacterium
CGATATTATTCGCATCTAATTGAAGTGCCGCAGCTTTTAATCCTAAATTTTCAATAGTAGCAACAACTTCTATGGCTTCTTCTTTTTTTGTGTTATAAGTGATAATTACATCATTTCCTTTTTCTGCCAAACGCAACGCCATGTTTTTACCCAATCCACGACTTCCTCCTGTAACTAAAGCTATTTTATTGTTCATCATTTTATTAAAAAATTACGGTGCAAATTTAAGCAGGAAACTATGTAAACAAAAATAGTTTCCATAGTATTGACACAAATTTAACATTTGAAATCAAAGTCTCATTTGGAATACGAATATAATGCTATAATTTAGCCAAAAATTATTTTTATGCACACCATAACTCAGTATCAGCAGTTTTTTATAGAATATTTACAAGCCAAAAATTCCATAAAAGAACCCAAAAATCTGTATGAACCGATTCAGTATATTTTAGAATTGGGAGGAAAACGGATGCGACCTGTTTTAACTTTATTGACTACTGAATTGTTTGATGTGTCATATATAAAAGCGCTTGACGCAGCTTTAGCAGTCGAAGTTTTTCATAATTTTTCGTTAGTTCATGATGATATTATGGACGATGCACCTTTGCGAAGAGGCAACGAAACGGTTCATGAAAAATGGAATTTGAATACTGGAATTCTCTCTGGTGACGCAATGCTCATTCTGGCTTACCAACATTTTGAAGAATATGAACCCAACATTTTTAGATCGTTGGCAAAATTGTTTAGCAAAACCGCACTCGAAGTTTGCGAAGGACAACAATATGATGTCGATTTTGAAACTCGAGACGATGTAACTATTGATGAATATTTAAAAATGATTCAGTATAAAACCGCAGTTTTGGTGGGTGCTGCTATGAAAATGGGTGCTATTGTTGCTGAAACTTCTGAGGAAAATGCTAATTTAATTTATGATTTTGGCTTGAATTTAGGAATCGCTTTTCAACTCCAAGACGACTATCTCGATGCTTTTGGCGATCCGGATACCTTCGGAAAGCAAGTGGGGGGTGATATTATTGAAAACAAAAAAACTTATATGTATTTAAAAGCAATCGAATTTTCAAAAGCCGAAGAGTTAGAGCAATTAATGCATTTGTTTTCAATTAAACCAATCGACAATTCAGAGAAAATTAGGTCTGTTAAAAATATTTTTAACCAAACTGGCGCAACTGAAGCAACACAAAAAGCCATTGAAAATTATACATTCAAGGCGTTTGAAATGCTTGAAAAATTAGACATAATCGAAGATAAAAAGGAAATTTTAAAACAGTTTGGTTTGTTATTAATGAGTCGTAAAGTGTAATATATCAATGTTTATTGTTTTTATTTGTAAATTATAGCTCTGATTTTTTATTTGATTTTGTGATTTTTTATATACTAAATAGTTGTTGTAAAACCTTATGTCAAAAACAAAACGCCATTTTTTTAATAAATTTTTCTTGTCATAAAATAGATATTTGTAGTAACTTTGCCTGTTATTTAGACAAAATTAAAATAAGCTATGATTAAAGTTTCAGATACAGCTAGCAAAAAAATAATTGATATGATGAAAGATGACGGTTTTGACGCTACCAAAGATTACGTTAGAGTTGGTGTAAAAAGTGGTGGTTGTTCAGGTTTGTCTTATGAATTAAAATTTGACAAAGAACTTGGCGAAAACGATAAAATTTTTGAAGACAACAATGTTAAAATTGCCGTAGAGAAGAAATCATTTTTATATTTAGCTGGAACAATTTTAGAATTTTCGGGCGGATTGAACGGAAAAGGATTTGTCTTTAACAATCCAAATGCCAGTAGGACTTGTGGTTGCGGGGAATCATTTTCATTATAGTCAAAGGTCAAAATTCATCAATTCTAAAGATTTGAAATGACTTTCAAACTTTAGACTTTCATACTAAAAAAATGTCAAAATATACTGAAGAAGACTTAAAAGTCGAATTAGAAAATAAAGAATACGAATACGGATTTTACACCGATTTGGATTCGGAAACATTTCCAATCGGGTTAAACGAAGATATTGTTCGTGCTATTTCTAAAAAGAAAGAGGAACCACAATGGATGACCAATTGGCGAATAGAATCTTTCAGAGCATGGCAGCAAATGATAGAGCCAGAATGGGCAAACGTTAACTATGAAAAACCCGATTTTCAAGCCATTTCGTACTATTCTGCACCCAAAAAAGCGGATCCAAATAAAACGCTAGATGATGTAGATCCCGAGCTTTTGGCGATGTACAAAAAACTCGGGATTTCTGTGGACGAACAAAAAATGATGAACAATGTCGCTATGGATATTGTAGTCGATTCGGTTTCGGTAGCGACTACTTTCAAGAAAACATTAGCCGAAAAAGGCATTATTTTCATGAGTATTTCCGAAGCGATTCGTGAATTTCCAGACTTGGTTCAAAAATATTTAGGATCGGTTGTACCTCAAAGAGACAATTTTTATGCGGCTCTAAACTCAGCTGTTTTTTCGGATGGAAGTTTCTGTTATATTCCTAAAGGTGTTCGTTGTCCGATGGAATTATCAACATATTTCAGAATCAATCAAGCTGGAACAGGTCAATTTGAAAGAACTCTTTTAATTGCCGACGAAGGTAGTTATGTTTCCTATTTAGAAGGTTGTACCGCACCAAGTCGTGATGAAAACCAATTACACGCTGCAGTGGTAGAGTTAATTGCCTTAGATAATGCCGAAATCAAATATTCAACGGTTCAAAACTGGTACCCAGGAAACAAAGAAGGAAAAGGTGGTGTGTTTAATTTTGTAACGAAGAGAGGAATTTGTGAGAAAAGCGCAAAGATCTCATGGACACAAGTAGAAACAGGTTCGGCAGTAACTTGGAAATATCCATCAGTGGTTTTAAAAGGAGACAATTCAATTGGAGAATTTTATTCGATTGCCGTAACCAATAATTTCCAACAAGCCGATACCGGAACTAAGATGGTTCATTTAGGAAAGAACACTAAATCGACTATTATTTCTAAAGGAATTTCTGCTGGAAAATCGCAAAACAGTTACCGTGGTTTGGTTCGAATTAGCGCTAATGCAGACAATGCAAGAAACTTCTCGCAATGTGATTCCCTTTTAATGGGAAATAATTGCGGTGCCCATACCTTTCCGTACATTGAAAGTAAAAATTCAAGTGCCAAAATCGAACACGAAGCAACAACTTCCAAAATTGGCGAAGACCAAGTGTTCTATTGTAATCAAAGAGGAATTCCAACTGAAAAAGCGATTGCGTTAATCGTAAACGGTTTCAGTAAAGAAGTGTTGAATAAATTACCCATGGAATTTGCTGTGGAAGCTCAAAAATTATTAGAAATTTCGTTAGAAGGGTCAGTAGGATAATTTGAAAATGAGGTAATTTGAAAATTTGAAAATGGAAGCCAAAGACAATGTAATTATTAAATTAACTTTTAAGTTTGCTTTAGATGTTGTAGAATATTGTGAAAGTTTGCAAGAAGGTAAAAAATTTATAATTGCTAATCAACTTCTAAAATCTGGAACATCAATTGGAGCAAATATAAGAGAAGCACAAAATGCAGAAAGCAAATCAGATTTCATTCATAAATTTAAAATTGCTGCAAAAGAAATAGAAGAAACAATATATTGGTTACAACTCTGTAAATATTCACAAAACTACCCAAACGCAGATTAATTAATTGAACAAATAAATAATATATCACGAATAGTCAATAAAATAATAATAACATCTAAACAAAAATAGACTTGGAATTTCCAAATTTCCAAATTATCAAATTTCCAAATTAATTATGTTATCAATAAAAAATCTACACGCTTCAGTTGAAGACAAAGAAATATTAAAAGGAATTAATCTTGAGATAAAAGCTGGAGAAGTTCATGCGATTATGGGTC
>CAIXNQ010000008.1 GCA_903920835.1 uncultured Bacteroidota bacterium
AGCAAACCTGAACATTAATTTTTTATCCTAGATAAGTTTTTAATATTTTACTTCTTGAAGTATGTTTTAGTCTTCGAATTGCTTTCTCCTTAATTTGTCTAACTCTTTCACGAGTAAGATCAAAAGTTTCACCAATTTCTTCTAAAGTCATTGGATGTTGGTCGCCGAGTCCAAAATACAAACGAACTACATCAGCTTCTCTTGGAGTTAAAGTTTCTAAGGAACGTTCTATTTCTGTTCTCAAAGATTCATGAATAAGTTCTTTATCAGGATTTGGAGATTCACCTGAACGCAATACGTCATAAAGGTTTGAATCTTCTCCTTCTACTAATGGAGCATCCATTGACAAATGACGACCAGAATTTTTCATTGATTCTTTTACGTCGTTAACAGTCATGTCAAGTTCTTTAGCAATTTCTTCGGCTGAAGGTGGTCGCTCATTAGATTGTTCTAACAAAGCATACATTTTATTGATTTTATTTATAGAACCAATTTTATTTAACGGAAGTCGAACGATACGAGACTGTTCTGCGAGCGCTTGAAGAATTGATTGGCGAATCCACCAAACTGCATACGAAATAAACTTGAAACCACGAGTTTCGTCAAATCTTTGTGCGGCTTTAATTAGTCCTAAATTTCCTTCATTAATTAAATCAGGAAGTGTTAATCCTTGATTTTGATATTGCTTAGCAACAGAAACTACAAAACGTAAATTTGCTTTTGTTAATTTTTCTAATGCGCGCTGATCACCTGCTTTAATACGTTGTGCTAATTCAACTTCTTCATCGGCAGTAATCAAATCTACTTTTCCAATTTCTTGTAAGTATTTATCTAAAGAAGCCGTTTCTCTGTTAGTAACTTGTTTTGTAATTTTAAGCTGTCTCATATTATTATTTATCTTTCATTAAAACATTCAATGTTTATACGTGATAAAAAAAAAAATGTTACAAAAAAAACAATTTAAAAACTTAATAGAGCAAATTCAATTTTTTGTTTATTAATTATTCAATATACTTAAAATTTCTTTTGGAGGAACTATAGCTTTACCAGTTTTCATGTCAACAAAAACCAAAATAAACGAGGCTGTTGTTAATAACTCTTGTTGATCACTCCAAATTTCGCACTCAAACTCAACCTTTACGGTATGGCATTTTTTCAATCTAGTTTTGACTGTTATCAAATCATCATATCGGGCTGGTTTTTTATAATTTATTGTCATAGAAACAATCGGAAGTGCAATGCCACTTTTTTCTAATTCCTTATACGAAACTCCTTTATTTCTAAGCCATTCCACTCTTCCGATTTCGAAATATGGAACATAACTTCCGTGATAAACTACACCCATTTGGTCGGTTTCTGAATACCTAACTCGGATAATTTCTGAATGATTATTTTTCATTTTTAAGGTTTTATTTATTAATAATTAGAATCTAAAAAAACTTCAATACAACATTTTTTTTTTAAAATCAACGTAGTAAAAATTTTTTTTTAACATTTTTTTTTTACACTTTTGTTACCCCGAAAAAATCACAAAACAACGTCTGTTTTTTTGTTGATAAATTTAGAATAAAAATAATAATTATAAAGATTTAAAATGATTAAAACTGCCCAAACGGTATGGGAAAATTGTCTAGTGTTTATTAAAGACAATATTCAAGACCAAGCTTTCAAAACTTGGTTTGAACCAATAAAATCAGTTGAATTGACAGATAATGCGCTATATATTCAAGTTCCAAGTAAGTTTTTTTATGAATGGCTTGAAGAACATTATGTGAAGTTATTAAAAGTTGCATTAACTAAAGAACTGGGGAAAAATGCTAAATTACTTTACAAAATAAAAATGGAAAATACCCAAGGCAACAAACAACCTTTTCAGGAACAGTTGCCAAGTGGTAACGGAACTTCTATGAAATCACAGGAAGTCGATGCACCATTTAAAAACTTAAATCCAGAGTTAAAAAACCCATTTAGCTCATGCAATTGGAGTTGAAATTAAAGATAAATTTCCAGATAAAACGGTACTTTACATTTCTGCCGAAATTTTTACACAACAATATATAGATTCTGTCAAGCGAAATAACAGAAATGATTTTATTCATTTTTATCAATTAATTGATGTCTTAATTATTGATGATGTTCAATTTCTTTCTGGTAAAACAGGAACTCAAGATGTTTTTTTTCACATATTTAATTATTTACATCAAAATGGAAAGCAAGTAATTCTTACGTCAGACAAAGCACCTGTAGATATGCAAGACATTGAACAGAGATTGCTTTCACGATTTAAATGGGGATTATCGGCAGAATTGCACATGCCAGATTTTGAGACTAGAATATCTATTGTTAAAAATATTTTATATCGTGACGGGGTAGAAATGCCAGAAGATATTATAGAATATGTTGCAAAAAATGTAAAATCAAATGTTAGAGAACTAGAGGGTTCGATAATTTCTTTAATTGCTCAATCTTCGTTTAACAAAAAAGAAGTCAATATTGAACTTGCAAAAAGTGTTGTCGAAAAATTTGTTAGAAATATCAAACGAGAAATTTCTATTGATTTTATTCAAGTAATCGTTTCTGATTATTTTAAATTAGATCTAGAAACACTTCAATCAAAAACTCGAAAAAGACATGTGGTTCAGGCAAGACAATTGGCGATGTATTTTTCTAAAAAATTAACAAAATCATCTTTAGCAATTATTGGTTCTGAAATTGGCGATAGAGATCATGCAACAGTATTACATGCTTGTAAAACGGTAGATAATTTAATTATTACAGATCGACAATTTAAAAAATATGTCGAAGATTTAAACAAGAAATTAGTTCAATAAATGCCCGTTAAAATATTAATGGTTTGTTTAGGAAATATTTGCCGATCACCCTTAGCAGAAGGGATTTTGTCTTCTAAACTTCCAAAAAATAAATTTATTGTTCAATCAGCTGGAACTGCAGATTGGCACGTTGGTAAATCGCCTGATAAAAGATCTGTAGAAGTGGCCAAAAAAAACGGCCTAGACATTTCAAATCAAAAAGCAGCACATTTTAAGCCTACTGATTTTGAGAATTATGATTATATTTTTGTAATGGATAATTCCAATTATATTGACGTTATCAACCAAACAAATAACGAAAATCATAAATATAAAGTCAATCTTATATTAAATGAACTTTATCCGACTGAAAATATGGACATTCCTGATCCATATTACGGACTTCAAAATGGATTTGAAGCAGTTTATAAACTACTTGACGACAGTTGTACCGTTTTAGCATCTAAATTATCGAAAATTCACTCATGAAAATTCCAACTAATTTAGGAAAGTTATATTTAATTCCAACGCTGCTTGGTGAAATTAATCCTGATGAGGTGCTGCCAATAACTATAAATAGAACTATCAATTTTATTGAATCTTATATAGTTGAAAACGAAAAAACAGCCAGAAAATTCATTAAAACTATAAATCCAGATAAAATTCAATCTAGTTTAAGATTAAGTGTTTTAAACAAATTTACCCAAGTTTCAGATCATATCGAAATGATTAAACCTTGTCTTGAGGGAAAAAATGTAGGTTTGATGAGCGAAGCTGGATGTCCTGCGATAGCTGATCCAGGTGCTTTTATTGTAAAATTAGCACATGAAAAAGGGATTCAAGTTGTTCCTTTAGTTGGACCTTCGTCCATTTTATTAGCATTGATGGCGTCGGGAATGAACGGACAAAGTTTTACATTTAATGGATATTTACCAATTGATAAATCTGAAAAGAAAACGGTTTTAAAAAATTTAGAAAAATTGTCATTTGACAAAAATCAGTCTCAAATTTTTATAGAAACACCCTACAGAAACAACAAATTACTCGAAGATATCCTGCAATCACTTCAACCAAATACTCATTTATGTATTGCTGCTGATATTACTTTGCCAACAGAATTTATAAAGACACATCGTGTTCAAGATTGGAAAAAAATAGCAATAGATCTTCATAATCGACCTACTATTTTTATTATTCATAAATTCTAAATTTTAATCATTTTACAAAACAAGCAATCCAACGGTTCTTAATTTTAATACCGGTTTGGAGAACCAAAACAATTCAAAGTTTTCAAAATCGGATTCAAAATTATCTTTCAATTCTTGAAAAGTAACTGTTTTCTTGTTTTTAACGGCAATTTTATCTAGTGTTGAAACCAACCAATCTCCTTCGTTTTTAGGCATTTCAACTTCGCAAATTTCTGTTTTAGAATGTAATTTTAGTGCTAAAATTTCCCATGTTTTACCTTTTTTTGATTTGGTATAATATTTTATAATAGGCTTCCCTCCTATCCAAATTATTTTTGATGATGACTTTATTTTTAACTCCTCGTTTTCCTCTAATAAGTTACTGATATAATTTTTTGGAATAGTAGTTTTTGGAATCTTAAAATCGAACCAATCTTGAAGCGGAAAATCAAAACAAACACCGTGCATATAATTAAACAATGATTTTTTGAGTCCGAAACTAAACTTATCGTGGTCAATATTGGTTTTGTCAGTAAATTCAACATCGTTGTTTGCAAAAGTACCTACGTTTTTGTTCGTGATTTTTACACCAAACGAAGCTGGTTCTAACCCAACTGGACTGTGAACTGTGAGCGCAAATTGGTGCCAAAATCCAGATTGAAGGATGCCCAATTCAAATAATTGACGAACCATTTCGAGGCTGTCAATCGTTTCTTGAATTGTTTGCGTGGGATAGCCATACATTAAATAGGCATGAACTAATATTCCGGAGTGGGTAAAATTTCGTGTTACTTTGGCAACTTGTGCAACGGTAACTCCTTTATCAATAAGTTTCAATAACCTATCTGAAGCAACTTCTAGCCCTCCTGAAACCGCCACGCAGCCCGAAAGTTTTAGAAGATGGCATAAATCTTCTGTGAAGCTTTTTTCAAATCGAATGTTCGTCCACCAAGTAACTACTAATTTTCTTCGTAAAATTTCGAGTGCAACTTCGCGCATCAATGCTGGTGGTGCTGCCTCGTCAACAAAATGAAATCCATTTTGCCCTGTTTGTTCTATTAACTGCTCAATTCGATCACAGATTAACTGTGCTGCAACTGGTTCATAGAGCTTGATGTAATCTAAAGAAACATCACAAAAAGTGCATTTTCCCCAATAGCAACCGTGAGCTAAGGTCAATTTGTTCCACCTGCCATCGCTCCACATTCGGTGCATCGGATTGACCAATTCAATGACTGAAATATAGGTATCTAAAACCAAATTTCGATAGTCGGGCGTGCCAACTTGAGACTGTTTGTAATCTTTTTTTTCTGAATTATTTTTATAAACTACTGCTCCGTTTTCGAGCAAAAATGTTCGTTTATATTTTTGATGTTCCTCATTTTTTATATTATTAACCAACTCCGCTATAGGCAATTCGCCGTCATCGAGCGTTATATAATCAAAAAAATCAAAAACTCTTTTGTCTGATAATGATCGAAGTTCGGTGTTTGGAAAACCGCCACCCATAGCCACTTTTAGGTTTGGGAAATGTTGCTTAATATATTGCGCACATCGAAAAGCACTATATAAATTGCCCGGAAAAGGGACCGAAAAACAAACCAAATCGGGTTGAGAATGTGCAATTTTATTGGCTAAAACAGAAATTGTAATATTGTCAATATACGTTGGTGTTTGATGTAAAGCGGCATAAAGTTCATCAAACGTGGCGGCACTTCGACCCAACCGCTCTGCATAGCGACTGAAACCAAAGTTGTCATCAATGCAATCAATAATAAAATCTGAAATATCTTCGAGATAGAGCGTTGCCAGATGTTTGGCTTTGTCCTGCAAACCCATGGTGCCAAAAGCCCAATCAAGATCTTCTAAAGCACTGAATCGAGAGGCTTCGGGTAAAAAATCGTCTTGACAAATCTGTAGTGCCAACGTTGGATTTTTTCCCTGCAAAAAAGCAATTACGGCATCAATAGTTTGAATGTATTCGATCTGTAAATACCATATTCTTGACGAATTTTCATCGTCTGGAGCTGTTTTTACCTCATTAAACAACCCTTTTAAACCCTCTTTTGAAAACAATTTCAAAATCACCTCAATGCCCAAATCGGCTTGAAAAGAAGTAATATTGATGGTGTTTAAAAACCCTTTTAGGTATGCCGTAGCTGGATAAGGCGTGTTGAGTTGCGTGAAAGGTGGCGTTAGTAATAGTAATTTGGTATCCAAAAGGTGCTTTTTTGATGAACAAAAATATTCTATTTTTTAGATAAACCCTCGAAAATCTAGTTTAAATTAATTCGATTTGGAATTTAAAATTGATTATGATGTCTATTTTTATATTCTAAAAAAGTTCAAAATAGAACTATTTTTAATTCAAATAACTTTCCGAGTGATCTGTATTGAAGTACGAATCATAAGTGCTGTAGCAAGACTAGTCGTTGCAACTTCAAGAGTCATTCTTATAATTCTCCGAATGATTCCGGCAGCAGCCTGAGTGATTCCGACAGCAGCCTGAATGATTCCGGCAGTAGCCTGAAAGATTCCGGCAGTAGCCTGAATGATTCCGGCAGTAGCCTGAATGATTCCGGCAGTAGCCTGAGTGATTCCGGCAGCAGCCTGAGTGATTCAGGCAGTAGCCTGAGTGATTCCGGCAGTAGCCTGAATGATTCAGGCAGTAGCCTGAGTGATTACAGACTGCTAAATCGTGTTTACCGAAACTTCATATAAACTAGAGAAAAAATCCTTAACAAGAGGGGAATTGCTTTTTCTAGTCTTGATTTCAATTTCGCAATGTTCGTCAAGATTTTGAGCAACTATTTGAAGTTTTTTTTCTTTAATGACTCGCATAACTTTATTTATGTGTTGATAATCAAACTTGAGTATGAAATTAACATCAATTGTTTTTTCAATAATAGTTGCTGCCTCAATTGCCAAAGCTGCCGCGGTTTTATAGGCAGTAATCAGTCCGCCAACACCCAGTTTTGTGCCACCAAAAAAACGAACTACGACAATTAAAATATTGGTGAGCGAGAAAGATTGAATTTGTCCGTAGATTGGAATACCAGCACTGTTGCTCGGTTCGCCATCGTCGTTGGTCCTAAATTGATATGGGTCGGTGCCAATTTGATAGGCATAACAAAAATGAACGGCGTTGAAGTGTTTTTTACGAAGTCCGTCGATGTGGATTTTAACTTCGCTCTCTGAAATAACGGGAAAGGCATAAGCAAAAAATTTGCTGTTCTTCTCTTTGAAAAGTATTTCGTCAGAGGGAACAGCAATGGTTTGAAAAGTGTCTTTTGGTGTCAAAAAACTAAAGTATTTTTTTCTGAAATAAGTCCACCACGTCTTCATTTCCGACTTGGAGGTTCCAAATTTGAATACCAAGAGCGGCAGCTGCGTCGGTATTCTCTTTTTTATCGTCCACAAAAAGCGTTCGTTGCGGATGAAGCTCGTGTCTTTTAATCAGTTCTCTAAAAATTGCAGGATCGGGTTTGCGCATTCCCATTTCGTAGGAATAATATACTTTATCGAAACATTGATAAAAATCACGAGAGAAAGATTCGCCCACTTTGTCTTCAAAATGATTGATATGAATGCAATCAGTATTGGTCAAAAGAAACAATTTATACTTGCCTTTTAGCATTTGTAGAAACTCCAACCGATATAACGGAAACTCGCCTATGACTGAATTCCATGCGGATTTAATATTATTTTCATCAGCATCAGGAATATATTTCTTGAAACCGTTAATAAAATCTTTTTCAGAAATTAATCCTTTTTCAAATTGAAAATTAAGATTGATGAGGTCTTCATTTGGTTCCGGAAGACCCAATTTTGTGAATTGCTCCACAGTTTCTTGTTTGTTTAGGTTGATAAAAACATCTCCAAAGTCAAAAATAATTGTATTAATCATGGTTATTATAAATTAATAGTTCATCATCAAGAATGTTGGTTCTATGAAACGGTTTGTTGCTAATTAAAGGAGCGCTTAAACCTTCTTTAAAAACAGCAGTGCCGATAAAAACACGTGCTTCGTCCCATAAATTGGCATCAATAAAACGCTGAATAGTGGTTTTTCCACCTTCAATAATTATAGATTGAATATCATTCTGAAATAAGAAATCGGCAATTTTATTGGTCCAAATTTCATTATTGTCATTAAATGGTTCAGAAAAAACCAGTGTTTTTGATTGATTATCAAATATAGCAAAATCTTTTGATATTGAATTATTTTTGTCTAAAACTACACGAATTGGATTATTTCCTGCCCAATCACGAGTTGTTAAGGAAGGATTATCATCAACAACGGTTTGAAAACCAACAAGTATAGCCTGTTCTTCGCTTCTCCATTGATGCACTAATTGACGTGAATATTCATTAGATATCCACACGGGTTGATTTATATCTTTTGATTTTGGTGCAATAAAGCCATCCTTCGTTTGAGCCCATTTCAAGATAATATAAGGACGTTTTTTTTGTTGAAAAGTAAAAAATCGCTTGTTCAATTCGTGACATTCGGTTTCTAAAAAACCAATTTTGACATTAATATTATTTTCAAGGAGCTTTTTTATTCCGTTTCCAGCTACTTTTGCATGAGGATCGAGCGTTCCGATAACAACATTCGGAATTTTTTTAGCAATGATTAAGTCTGCACAAGGGGGCGTTTTTCCAAAATGAGAACAGGGTTCAAGACTGACATAAATCGTTGAAAAAGGGAGCAAAGATGGGTCTTTAACAGCGTTAATTGCATTGACTTCGGCATGAGGACCACCTGATTTTTGATGCCATCCTTCGCCAATAATGCGGTCATTATAAACAATTACACTGCCCACTAGCGGATTTGGATAGGTTGTTCCAAAACCATTTTGAGCCAGTTGAAGGCATCTTTTAATGTATTTTTCTTCTATTTTCACACGGCAAAAATAACTAAATTTGTTTTGTGAATAACAAAGTTGAAATTTCAAACAAATTGATTTTATGAAGTCATTAATTTAAAATTTAAAACAATAAATAAAATAGAAAATG
>CAIXNQ010000009.1 GCA_903920835.1 uncultured Bacteroidota bacterium
CATTAAATTCACTGCTTATTTTTCTGACAAATCTGAATATGAATCTACATTTTATTCTATTGGTGGCGGTTTTGTTGTAAAAGAAGAACGGGTTAATGCAAAAAAGAAATTAGCAATTAAATGTGCTTTTCCGTTTCCAATTCAGAATGCTGCCGAACTATTAGATTATACTATATCTGAACAAAAATCAATTTCTGAAATTGTTTTTGAAAACGAAAAATCAATGCGTTCAGAGAGCAAAATCAGTACTAAACTAATGCGAGTTTGGGACACAATGCTAGAATGTATATACATTGGTTGTCATTCAGAAGGTATTTTACCAGGAGGACTCAACGTTCGCCGAAGAGCTTTCGACATGCACCAAGGTTTGATTGGATTATCGAACTATTCCAATCAAAAAGAATGGTTAGAAGTAATCAGAAAAACTGAAGTTAAGTTTCGACAAATTCTAAAATGGGTTTCATGTTTTGCGCTTGCTGTTAATGAAGTTAATGCTGCTTTGGGTCGAGTTGTTACTGCGCCAACCAATGGCAGTGCTGGTGTTATTCCTGCTGTATTAATGTATTATTTGGTAATTGAAAATCATGATGCAGGCGAGAAAGAAATCAAACAGTTTTTAATGGTAGCAGGCGAAATTGGCAGTATTTTCAAAAAAGGTTCAACAATTTCGGCGGCAATGGGTGGTTGTCAAGCAGAAATCGGAGTTTCATCAGCAATGGCTGCTGCTGCACTATGCGAAGTGATGGGTGGCACTCCCGAACAAGTTTTAATGGCAGCCGAAATTGCCATGGAGCATCATTTAGGAATGACCTGCGACCCAATTGGTGGTTTGGTTCAAATTCCGTGTATAGAACGCAACACTATGGGAGCTATTAAAGCCATAAATGCCGCTGAATTGGCACTTGAAACAGATGCAAAAAATGCAAAAGTGCCTTTAGATAAAGTTATTGACACGATGTGGCAAACCGCAAAAGACATGAATTCAAAATATAAAGAAACCTCTGAAGGTGGCTTGGCAGTTGCTGTTAATTTTGCAGATTGTTAATTCCTTTTTTACATTTATTTAGAATGAATATCTTCAAAAAAATAAGTTAACATTTTTTTAATCATTTTCATTTAAAGCTATACATTTGCTTTCTTTTTATAAAAAATTATGAGTTCACACAGTCATCAAAATCTTCATAGCAAATTATCAATAGCAGGAGTACTAATTACTTTAGGTATAATTTACGGAGATATTGGTACTTCGCCATTGTATGTAATGAAAGCCATTATGGGGCTCAATGTCGCCATAAATAAAGATGTAGTTTTGGGCGGTTTGTCATGTATTTTTTGGACATTAACGCTTCAAACTACTTTAAAATATGTAATCATTACTTTAAGCGCCGACAATCATGGCGAAGGTGGAATTTTTGCCTTATATGCTTTAGTCAAACGGACAAAAATTCAATGGTTAATTATTCCCGCAATTATTGGAGGAAGCGCACTTTTAGCTGATGGAATCATAACCCCACCTATTTCTGTTTCTTCAGCTGTTGAAGGTATAAAAACGTTCTATCCATCAATGAACATTAAAGCGATTGTTATTGCAATTTTGTTTGTTTTGTTTACAATTCAGCAATTCGGAACAAAATTAGTTGGTAAATTTTTTGCGCCAATGATGCTCGTTTGGTTTTCAATGCTTGGTGTGCTCGGGGCTATTCAAATTGCCAGTAATTTAGAGGTCTTTAAAGCTATTAATCCGTATTATGCCTATAATTTATTACGTATTCATCCTGATGGTTTTTATGTTTTAGGATTTGTTTTTTTATGCACCACTGGGGCTGAAGCTTTATATTCTGACATGGGACATTGTGGCAGAAAAAACATTAGAATCAGTTGGATTTTTGTCAAAGCAACGCTTGTTTTAAATTACTTCGGACAAGGCGCATGGTTAATCGCACATGAAGGAATGACACTCTCTGGTTTGGGAGGTGAAAATGCAAATCCATTTTATTTAATCATGTCGAAATGGTTCCAACCTTTCGGAATTATCATTGCAACGCTGGCGGCAGTAATTGCATCTCAAGCTTTAATCAGCGGTTCGTTTACATTAATTAACGAAGCCATGCGATTAAATTTTTGGCCAAAAGTACGCATCAAATACCCTTCTGATTTAAAAGGTCAATTGTATATTCCTTCAATAAATTGGTTGCTATTTTTTGGTTGTGTGGGCGTTGTTCTTCATTTTACAGATTCAGGCGAAATGGAACATGCTTATGGTTTGGCTATAATTTTGTGTATGATTATGACCACCATTTTATTGAATTTTTATTTAATTATGAAGAGAGTTCAGTGGTTTTTATACATACCACTAATCGCTATTTATCTATCAATCGAATTTAGTTTTCTTGCAGCAAATATAAAAAAATTCGCCGATGGTGGTTATGTAACTTTGTTTATTGCAACGCTGCTCGTAGCCATTATGACTACCTGGTTTTTAGCTAAGAAAATCAGTAAAAATTATACTAAAATAGTTAAGATTGACGATTATAAAAAAGTACTTGCCGAACTAAGCGTAGATTTGTCAATTCCGAAATATGCCACACATTTGGTTTATATGACAAATTCAAATAGAACTGATGAAATAGAAGAAAAAGTAATGTATTCTATCCTTCAAAAACGTCCTAAACGTGCAGATTTATATTGGTTCGTTCACGTTAATGTGTTGAATGAACCTTACAAACGTGAATATAAAGTTACCGAAATTATTCAAGACGATTTGTATAGAATTGATTTTAATCTTGGGTTTAGAGAACCAACCAAAATCAATTTAATGTTTAAAGAAGTATTGAAAGACATGGTGAGCAAAGGCGAAGTTGACATTACGAGCCGTTATGAATCTTTGAGCAAAAATCATATTATCGGCGACTTTAAATTTGTACTTTCAGAGAAATTCTTATCAAATGACAGCTATTTATCGTTCTACGAAAAGATTGTCATGAACTCTTATTTTATTCTGAAAAAACTAAGTTTGTCAGAAGAAAAAGGATTTGGTCTTGAC
>CAIXNQ010000010.1 GCA_903920835.1 uncultured Bacteroidota bacterium
ACAAAGCAGCAGAAGTCATAAGTAGCATTAATGCACTTATGTGAAGGATTCTTTTGTTCATTTTTTAAATTAATAATGTTTTCCAATAAATGGGAGAAAAGCATAGAATTACCCATACCCAAACTTTTTTTCCCGAAAGTTTGATACTCGTTATATAGAGGCAGGTCTCCTGGCTTGCGTCTTGTTGTTTACCTTCCCATCTTGATTTTAGAATCTTGATTTAGATTTCTTAAAAAAACCTAATACCAAACACCTAAAACCTATGACAGTGGTTTTGTAGATAACAACAAGCTTTATAGCTTACAGTTGCGGGTACAGCTCGGGATTATTGAAAATTTATTTTTGATTTCAGATTTTATTCTGACTCCATTAATCATTATTATTCAATCACCCGATTCCCTTTTAATGCTATTTTCAAAATGAAAAAAGCAACCTAAATACGGCGGCAAATGTAATCTTTTTTTCAAAAAACAAATAAATTTGGATAGGTTTGTTGAAAATAATTCAATCAAACTCGCCGATTGGCATTAATAATTTATAAATTGAGATCATGTTATTTTATAATATTAGGCTACTTTTGCAATACTTTAATTTAAAATGAAAAAATCTGTTTTCTTAATTGCTTTGTTTTTAATCTCAACTGCATTATTCTCCCAAACCATTCAAACCAGCAATTACGGCACGAAAGGTTATATTAAATCTGACGGAACAATTCAAAGTAGTAATTATGCGACAATGGGTTACATCAAGTCCGATGGCACCATTCAAAATAATAGCTACGGCACCATTGGCTACATCAAAACAGACGGAACAATTCAAGACAATCATTACAGCACTGTGGGTTATGTAAAAAAAGACGGAACGATTCAAGACAGCCATTACAGCACATTGGGCTATATCAAACCTGACGGCACAGTTCAAGACAGTCATTACAGCACAATGGGTTATGCCAAAGGAATTCAAAAAGAGTGGGCAGCAGTTGTTTTTTTCTTTTTTGACATTCAAAAATAAGAATCATCAAAATATATTTAGGAAAATCAATTATAAAAGATTGTTTTGTCAATAACACCATATTAATTTTAAGTTTTATAATGAATTAAAAGAAACAATATTGATTAACAAACGCTTGTTTATATTTTTTTAATTTATATATTTGCGCCCTCAAATAACCGAGGTCGAGTACCTCAAAATTTAATCAAAAGATTATGTCAGTAAAAATTAGATTACAAAGACACGGAAAAAAAGGAAAACCTTTTTACTGGGTTGTAGCGGCAGATGCTCGCTCAAAAAGAGATGGTAAATACCTAGAGAAAATAGGGACTTACAATCCAAACACGAATCCAGCAACTATCGATTTAGATTTAGATAGCGCTGTTCAATGGCTTCATAACGGAGCGCAACCTACAGACACTGCAAGAGCAATCCTTTCTTACAAAGGAGCTTTATTGAAGCACCATTTAGATGGTGGCGTTCGTAAAGGTGCATTAACTCAAGAACAAGCAGATGCAAAATTAGCCGCTTGGTTAGAAGCAAAAGCTGGTAAAGTTGACGCTAAAAAAGAAGGATTGACAAAAGCTCAAGCTGATGAAAAAGCGAAAGCATTTAAAGCAGAACAAGCAGTAAATGCAAAAAGATTAGCTGACGCTGCAAAAGCAGAAGCAGACTTAATGGCAGCAGAAGCAGCAGCAAACGAAGTAGTTTCTGAAGAAGAAACTACTGAAGTAGTAACTGAAGAAGCACCAGCAACTGAAGAAGCTCCAGCAGCTGAAGAAAACAACGAAGCAACAGAAGCATAAATTCAATTGCGATAATGCGTAAAGAAGAATGTTTCTATTTAGGTAAAATCGCAAAAAAATTTAGTTTCAAGGGAGAAGTTCTAATCTACTTAGATACAGACGAACCCGAACTTTATGAAAATTTGGAATCAGTGTTTGTTGAATGTAACAAACATTTGGTTCCATTTTTTATTGAAAATAGTTCACTACACAAAAACGACTTTCTAAGAGTTCGTTTTGAAGATGTAAAAACGGAAGAAGATGCCGATGAATTATTAGGGAACGGCATTTACTTACCTTTAAAAATGTTGCCAAAGTTAACGGGTAACAAATTTTACTTTCACGAAGTTATTGGTTTTGAAATTGAAGACACAAGACTTGGCGTCTTTGGCATAATTCAATCAATAAACGACAGTACTGCGCAACCACTTTTTGAAGTATTAAATGGAAGTGTCGAAATGTTAATCCCGATGATTGACGATTTTTTAGTCAAAATAGACCGCAAAAATAAAAAAGTAGTAATGAACCTGCCCGAAGGATTGGTCGAAATGTACTTATAACAATTTTATTGTTCTTTATAAATAATTAGTTTTTGTTTTAAGGTATATTTGTCTTCTAAAATTCAGCTACAACTAAACAATGAATTATTTTTCTTCCGATTTTAAATTAGGAATTCTCGGTGGTGGTCAATTAGGCAAAATGCTATTGTCAGAAACTAGAAAATTTGATATTCAAACTTATGTTCTCGAACCAAGCCCAGCAGCACCTTGCCAGTTTGGAGCAACTCAATTTTTTATTGGCGATTTGATGGATTTTGATACTGTTTATCAATTCGGAAAAAAAGTAGATTTGCTTACCCTAGAAATTGAAAACGTAAATCTAGATGCGTTAGACAAATTAGAAACAGAAGGATTAGCTGTTTATCCGTCTCCGAAAACCTTGCGATTGATTCAAAACAAAGGTCGTCAGAAAGATTTTTATGTTGAAAATAATATTCCAACTTCTACCCATCAGCGATTTGAAAACCTTCAAAATCTAAAATCAGCAATCAGCAATAAACAACCAAAAATCCAAATACCATTTGTTTGGAAATGTGCCCAATTTGGGTATGATGGAAATGGAGTGAAAATTGTTCGCACTGTATCCGATTTAGACCATTTGCCTAATGTGGAATGCATTGCTGAACAAATGGTATCGTTCAAAAATGAATTGGCTGTAATTGTGGTACGTTCGGTTTCTGGTGCAGTCAAAACATATCCAGTGGTAGAAATGGAGTTTCATCCCGAAGCCAATCAAGTAGAATATGTAATTTGCCCAGCGCGTATTGACGATAAAGTTGCCAAAATAGCTACTGAGGTTGCCTTAGAAGTTTCCGAGGCGTTTAATCATATTGGTATTTTAGCTATTGAAATGTTTCATACCGAAAACAATGAAATTTTAGTAAACGAAGTCGCACCACGCCCACACAATTCGGGACATTATTCGATTGAAGCGAGTTATACTTCTCAATTTGAAAATCATTTGCGCGCGATTTTAAACTTACCTTTAGGAAATACTGCTAGTAAAGTGGCAGGAATTATGGTAAATTTGGTCGGTGAAGAAGGTTTTTCGGGTCAAGTTATTTATGAAAACATCGAAAAAATAATGGCAATAGATGGTGTAACGCCACACATTTATGGCAAAAGAGAAACAAGACCTTTCCGAAAAATGGGACACGTTACGATTGTGAATGAGAATATGTTGGAAGCGAGAAAAATTGCCGAAGAAGTTAAGAATAGTATTAGAGTGATTAGTTAAATTTATCAATGTAAAATGAAAGTAGCCATAATAATGGGTTCCATCTCCGATATGCCCGTGATGCAAGAAGCCATCGATATCTTAAAAGGATTTGACATCGAAACTGAGGTTGATATTGTTTCGGCACATAGAACGCCTGAAAAACTATTTGATTTTAGTAAAAAAGCCCACACTCGTGGCATTTCAGTAATTATTGCGGGTGCTGGTGGTGCGGCGCATTTACCAGGAATGGTAGCGTCTATGTCGCCGTTGCCTGTGATTGGCGTTCCCGTAAAATCGAGCAATTCAATGAATGGTTGGGATTCGGTTTTGTCAATTTTGCAAATGCCAGGAGGAGTTCCAGTGGCAACTGTAGCCTTAAATGGAGCCAAAAATGCCGGAATTCTTGCTGCTCAAATTATCGGAAGTCACGATAAATGTGTGCTGGACAAAATCATTTTCTATAAAGAAAGTCTGGTAGCAGCTGTGAATAAAGCTTCGGAAAATTTAAAAAAATAATGAAACATAATATTATGGATAAATCACAATCCTCTCAATCGAATACTGATTTAGTACTAACAGGACGCGAACTTTTCCTAACAAAAACATTCCATACCAAACACAATACAGCTCCTTTTGCGCAAATAAAACTAGAAGATTACAGACCTGCTTTTATCGAAAATATCGCTAAAGCTAAAGCCGAAATAGATGCTATTATCAATAATCCAGAAGCCCCAACATTTGAAAATACTATTGTAGCTTTAGATTTTTCGGGTGAACAATTGGATCGGTTATCGTCGATTTTCTTCAATTTGAATTCGGCAGAAACGAGTGATGAAATGCAAAAAATCGCACAAGAAGTTTCCCCTTTGTTGACTGAATTTAACAATGATATTGCGCTTAATGAAGATTTATTCAAACGTGTAAAAGCTGTTCACAATCAAAAAGATAACTTAACTTTAACTACAGAACAAGCCACTTTATTAGATAAAAAATTCAAAGGTTTTTCAAAAAATGGCGCCTTACTTAATGAAGTAGACAAATTAAAATTACGAGAAATCGACACCGAATTAGCCAAAATAAAATTAACGTATGGCGAAAATATTTTGGCAGAAACCAACAATTATCAATTGCATATTACCAAAGAAGCCGATTTAAAAGGTTTGCCTGAAGGTGCTAAAGAAATGGCGGCTAGTTTGGCAAAATCTAAAAAATTAAAAGGTTGGGTTTTCACACTTGATTTTCCAAGTTATTTGCCTTTTGTGAATTATGTTGACAATCGTGAATTACGAAAAGAAATCGCTATTGCTGCCGGAAAAAAAGCATTTCAAAACAACGAATTTGACAATCAAGAAAACGTAAAACGGATTATTGAATTGCGTCATAAACGAGCTAATTTATTGGGTTATGCGTCACATTCGCATTTTGTTTTGGAAGAACGTATGGCGCAAAATCCTGAGAAAGTACAATTTTTTTTGAATGATTTATTGGAAAAAGCAAAACCAGCAGCCGAACGTGAATTTGCACAATTATCTTCTTTCGCAAATGAACTCGACGGAATTAGTCAATTGGAAAAATGGGATGGCGCTTACTATTCAGAGAAATTGAAACAAAAATTATTCAGTTTGGATGATGAACTATTGAAACCTTATTTCAAATTAGAAAACGTTTTGAATGGAGCGTTTACAATTGCTGAAAAACTATATGGAATCACTTTCAAAGAAGTTTTTGATATTGACAAATACCACCATGAAGTTCAAACCTTTGAAGTTTTTGATGAAAACAACAAATTAGCAGCTATTTTCTACACCGATTTTTTGCCAAGAAAAGGAAAGCGAAATGGTGCTTGGATGACTTCTTATAAATCTCAAGCGATTAAAAATGGAATTAATGAACGTCCACACGTTTCTATTGTTTGTAATTTCACACCGCCAACAGAGACTAAGCCATCCTTATTAACCTTTAACGAAGTTACGACTTTATTTCATGAATTTGGCCACGCCTTACATGGCATGTTGGCAAACACAACCTATCCAAGTTTGTCTGGAACTTCTGTATATTGGGATTTTGTGGAATTGCCAAGTCAAGTGATGGAAAACTGGTGCTACGAACCTGAAGCATTGGCTTTATTCGCAAATCATTATGAAACTGGAGAAATCATTCCGCAAGAATATGTAGAAAAAATCAAAGAAAGTGCCAGTTTCTTAGAAGGAATGGCGACTTTACGTCAATTGAATTTCGGAATTTTAGACATTACATATCACGGAAAATATCAAACTATAGCCGATGTAAAAGCCTTTGAAAAACAATCAATGGAAGGCACAAGTTTATATCCTGATGTGGCTGAAAACTGTATGAGTACTTCATTTTCTCACATTTTTCAAGGTGGTTATTCCTCAGGATATTACAGCTACAAATGGGCCGAAGTATTAGATGCCGATGCCTTTGCATATTTCCAAGAAAAAGGCATTTTCAATAATGAAGTGGCTTCCAAATTTAAAGACAACGTACTTTCAAAAGGCGGCACCGAATTGCCAATGGAATTATATAAAAAGTTTCGTGGTCAAGAACCGAAATCTGAAGCATTATTAAAGAGGGCAGGGTTATTAAAATAACTCTGTTTCTTATGCCGAAATAGTTTCAACTTCTTTATCTATTTTATTCACAAGTCCGACTAACACTTTACCTGGCCCAACTTCTGTAAAGCTACTAGCTCCATCAGCAATCATTTGTTGCACCGCCTGTGTCCAACGAACAGGAGCCGTTAATTGTGTAATCAAATGTTTTTTAATTTCTATTGGGTCTATTACTGCTTTTGCAACTACATTTTGATAAACAGGACAGCTTGGATTTGAAAAATGAGTTGCTTCAATTGCAGCAGCTAATTCTTCTCGGGCAGGCTCCATCATCGGAGAATGAAAAGCGCCACCTACGGGTAATATTAAAGCACGTTTGGCCCCTGCTTCTTTTAGTTTTTCACAAGCCAATTCAACTGCTTTATATTCTCCAGAAATCACCAATTGACCTGGGCAATTATAGTTTGCAGCTACGACAATACCATCTATTTCTTCACAAATTTTTTCTACAATACCATCTTCGAGATTGAGGACTGCCGCCATAGTTGATGGAACAATTTCGCAGGCTTTTTGCATTGCTAAAGCTCTTTGAGAAACCAATTTCAAACCGTCTTCAAAAGATAATGCGCCGCTGGCTACCAATGCTGAAAACTCTCCTAACGAATGACCGGCAACCATTTCTGGATTAAAATCATTTAATGTTTTTGCCAGAATAACAGAATGTAAGAACACCGCTGGCTGTGTAACTTTGGTCTCTTTTAACTGATCCGCAGTTCCTTCAAACATGACATCAGTAATTCTAAAACCTAAAATTTCATTTGCTTTTTCAAACAATTCTTTGGCATTAGGGTTTGTTTCGTAAAGTTCTTTGCCCATTCCTGTGAATTGGGCACCTTGACCAGGAAATATGTATGCTTTCATTTCGATTTAGTTTATTTTGGACAAAAATAGATTATTTTCTATAACACTATTTATTTTTAATAATTATTCAGAAAAAAGTGAGCCCAATTTGTTTGTCGAGCTCACTTTTGAAATTAAATTCAGAAAATTATTTTGTTATTTAACAGTAAAACCACTAGGAAGTGTAACCCCTTTTTTGACAACAATAATTCCGTCTTTTATAGTATATAATTCGGTGTTTGCATCGGCTAAATGCTTGCCACCATTGAGTGTTACATCGTTTCCGATTTTGCAATTTTTATCAACAATAGTATTATTAATGTTGCATCTTTCGCCGATTCCAAGATTGATGATGTCGTGATTAGTGTTTGAGCTTATTTCTTCAAGATTTTGATAATAATCATTACCCATTAAATAAGAGTTAGAAATTGTGGTTCCAAAACCAATTTTACTTCTAATTCCGATAACTGAATGTTCAATTTTTGCACCATTAATAATGCAACCTTCTGTCACCACCGACTTGTCAATTGTTGAATTTCCAGTGATTTTTGATGGTGGCAACACTCGAGCACGTGTATAAATCTTGCTAGAATTGTCAAATAAATTAAACTTTGGAATGTCATCTGTCAATCCTAAATTGGCTTCAAAGAAAGAGTCAATATTACCAATATCTGTCCAATAACCTTCATATTGATAGCTTAAAATCTTTTGTTTTCCGATGGCTTGAGGTATGATTTCTTTTCCAAAATCTTTAGTGTCTTGATTTTTCATTATTTCAACCAAAAGCTCACGATTGAAAATATAAATCCCCATTGAAGCAAGATATAATTTCCCTTCCGATTTTGATTCTTCGCTCACTTCTGAAGTCCATTCTGGAAGCAAACTTGCGTTTGGTTTTTCAATAAACGAAGTGATAAAATTTTCAGAATCCGTTTTCAGAATTCCAAATTCTGGAGCTTCTTTTGCAGTAACGGGCAATGTAGCGATAGAAATTGTTGCGCCACTTTGTTCGTGGGCTTTGATCATTTTATTAAAATCCATTTGATAGAGTTGATCTCCTGATAAAATCAATGCATAATCAAAATTGTGATTCATAAAATGTTGCATACACTGTCTAACAGCGTCGGCAGTTCCTTGAAACCAAGTTGGATTGTCAGGAGTTTGTTCAGCAGCTAAGATGTCAACAAATGCCGTACTAAAATGACTAAAATGATAGGTATTTTTGATGTGCTGATTGAGCGATGCCGAATTAAACTGTGTCAAAACAAACATTCGTTTGATGTCTGAATTGATGCAATTTGAAATCGGAATATCAACTAATCGATATTTTCCTGCGATTGGCACAGCAGGCTTAGAGCGACTTTCTGTTAAAGGAGCTAATCTTGATCCTTGTCCGCCACCAAGAATAATGGCTAATGTGGTTTTGTTCATAAATATATTATTTTAATGATTGATATAAGTTACAATATTCTTCGGCTACGCTTTCCCAAGAATGGTCAATACTCATAGCTATTTTTCTAACATTTTCAAATTTAAAAGTGTCATTATATAAATCTATTCCACGAGTAATTGAATAATTTACATCAAATAAACTGGTGTGATCGTGACAAATTCCAAATCCGTCATCGCCTATATCAACGACAGTGTCTTTTAAGCCTCCAGTTCTTCTAACAATAGGAATGGTTCCATAGCGCAAAGCATACATTTGATTAAGTCCGCAGGGTTCAACTCTTGAAGGCATCAGAAGGTAATCTGCTCCAGCATAAATAATGTGAGCCAATTTTTCATTATAGCCGATATAGCAATTGTAATTTCCTTTATAGAATGGTTTTAAATTTTGCAAACCTTGTTCTACAGATGTGTCTCCCGAACCTAAAATTAAAATATTAATCTCGTTTGGATTTCTGCTTAAAGCCACACTACAAATTTCTGGAAGTAATTCGGCTCCTTTTTCGCCAACTAGTCTTCCAATAAAAGTAAATATTGGCTTGCTCGGATTTAGACCAAATTGTTCACAAAGGAATTTTTTATTTTCTTGCTTGCCTTCAATAAAAGTTTTGCTATCAAAATTAACAGGAAGCATTGGATCTGTTTTCGGATTCCATACTTCGGTGTCGATGCCGTTTAAAATTCCGATTGACTTTGGTCGTTCAAAACTAAGTAGGTTTTCGAGACCGTTGGCATACTGACTAATTTCATCTAAATAACTCGGAGAAACCGTTGTAATTTTCCAAACGCATTTAATTGCTGAAGCTAATGGATTGATAGTGCCTCCCCATTCCAGAAAACCAGTTCTAATAGGGTCAAAATTGGGAATGTAATTTAATTTATCAAATCCAAACCAGCCTTGATATTGCCCGTTATGAATGGTTAAAACAGTTGGTGTTTGCTTTAATTGTTGGTAATTATAGCTGTTTTGAACCATAAAAGGAATCAAACCAGTATGGTGGTCGTGACAATGAAGAAT
The DNA here is from genome assembly GCA_903920835.1 of uncultured Bacteroidota bacterium. Classification (GTDB taxonomy): domain Bacteria; phylum Bacteroidota; class Bacteroidia; order Flavobacteriales; family Flavobacteriaceae; genus Flavobacterium. Next base: position 9,495 of record CAIXNQ010000010.1, read on the forward strand.
ATCTGTAGATTGATTGGTTTCAATTAACCAATTTAAAAAAGCAATTTGAAAAGCCAAAAACCGCTCAGTATCGTCTTCATAAGAATATACATTAGGTCGGTCAAACAAATCGGGAATTGAAATTTGAAACAACTCAAAACCTAATTTATCAGTTTTTTCTTTTACTACACTGTAATTAAAATTAAACCAACCCATTTTTAGTTTGCCACTGTGTACAGTTACATAACTATTTTCTTTCAAAAAAGAATTTTCATAAGCTGGAATAACAACACGGGCTTGATGACCTATTTTATTTTGATATTTAGGCAATGCCCCAACAACATCTGCTAGACCGCCTACTTTGGCTACTGGATAACATTCGGCACTAATATGA
>CAIXNQ010000011.1 GCA_903920835.1 uncultured Bacteroidota bacterium
AGTGTTTTGCAAACTTGTATTTTGAATTAATTCATATACTCCTCTTGTTTTTAAATTTTGATTAGGTTTGTTAGGTATAGGAAAAATTAAATTTTGATCATCAGGAATATAATTGTTCCCAGAATTCGGGTAATATTGCAATACATCTTTTAAAGATATATACATGTTTTTAATTTTTCTATTATTATGAACATAAGGTTTAACATTATCAATTGATGATATAAAAGAGCAATAGAGATAAAAATCTTTAGAATTTATAGTATATCTCAATAATGAAGTTGGGAGTCTATTTTCAAAATAGTATTTTTCTTTTTTTATACTATCTATCAATACTACTCTGATGTCTTCAAAAGCACCTTCCTTGAGTGTTAAATTAACTTCTTGAAAGCTCAGATTTTCAACTTTATTAGCTTCGTCAGATGAATACATAGGAATTAATTGACCTACCGCTGGTATTTCGAATTTACCCAAATTACATTGACTATTTTCATTCAAAACAGAACTTAATATTTTGCTAGCTTCAGAATTATTAAAAACTTCTTTTTCATTAATTAAATCTTTATTATCGAAGAGCAAATAAGTGGTTTTTTGTTCTAATACCTTTTTTTTAATGCTGTCTCCTTGGAATTTATAATCTTTTTCTTCGGGAAAAAATTTATTTATACTATCAGATTTAACTCCTTTAGACTTATAGAAATCGACAAAATTATTTCGGCTTTTATACAAACTGTCTAACTCCCTTTTGTTCCTTAAAGTGACTAGGAATTGTTGATTTTGATTGGCATCAAGATTAATTGTTAATGTGTTCAACTTTTCTTTCGAAGTATTAAATTTTTCTTTTGATTTATTAAATAATTCTGAAAGACTTTTCAAATCTTTTTTTGCCACTTCATTCCAGTTTTGTGCATTCCCAATTAAGCATACAAAAAGCGAAATGATTACAATTTTAATTTTCATAATTTCTAATATTTAATTTTACCTACTCTATTAATCCCCCTTTTCGGCTAACTGGGTTTTGTTTTTATTATTTATTTGTTGTTTCATCTACTTTTTTGGACCCTCGCAACTGCATCAGCTTGCTCAATAAGTCAAACCAAAAAGGGGCGCCGAGCGATATGGCAAGCGCGGTGAGCATGCAACCAAACACACTATATACTATATCACGGCCTTTAATGTCGCCCCAACCGAAACCTAATATTGCATTGACATTTTTTAATTCACTATTACTGGCAACCAGTTTTTTTGCGATACTTAATGAAACTTTAATCTGTTGGTCGGCTTCTTTTGTTGTTGCAACTTCATTATCCTTTTTGGCTTTTTCATATTTTTCGGCCATTTCAACCAGCTGAGTTGCCAGTTTTGGGTTTGCCGAAAGGTTTTTAACAATGCCAATGGTGTCCACATTAAAAGTAAGTGCTACTGCCAATGCCACGAGCAGCGTAATTTTTTGGGTTTGTTTTTTATACCAACCCGAAGCCCTGTCCATGGTTTCGTTAAACCAGCTTTCGGCTGCTTTTTGAAAATCTTCAATTTTTCCGCCAGCATCATTATATAAAAGCTCCAGATATTTGCCCGTTTCAGGATTCACCTCTTTGATTTTTTGAATGCCTTCAATTAATTGTTGTTGTGCGGTGGTTTCACTACTCGAAAGGTCTTTGCACAAATGAATTAATGCGTTTGCAAAAGTTTGACTGGTTAAATAGGCTGGTTTTTTGGAGTTGTTTTCCCCCAGATATTTAATGATGGGTTGATTGTAGAATTGGTCAACAATGGCGTTTGCTTTGTCGCCATTATCGGACAACATTCGCTTAATTCCTTTTTCGAGTGTTTTGGCACGCAGGTTAAAGAAAGAAGCAATTCCTTCGTTTAAGGTAGTCACCAACAAGCTGTAGAGCGAGTAGATAAACACCAAACTAATCACAACGTTTAAAGCTACTGAATCGAACATAATTTTATCTTTTTGATGAATTAATACTTGATTTTAAAGGGGTTTTGGTTGTTTTTTGTTGCGCTTCTTGAGATATTTTTGGGCATAGAAATCCTAGGGCTTTGATTTGTGTCAAAAAACAAGGACCCAAAACAAGCTTTGAAAATTAGTACAGTAAAATCTTAAAAGAGCTGGTTTATAGAAGATGTATTTCTATAGAAATACTTTGAAATTTATGAAATTTGGGTTACCCATCCCCAAACCCACTACTGCCTGACGACTTTAAACGTTTCGCTACCCCGACTGCTACTCACGGTCACAAAATATACCCCGCTTGCTCCCTCAATCATTATCGGCAATGAAGCCGCAGGCGCATAAACCCCTCTCGATATTTCTTGACCCAAAGTGTTGGCAACACTAACCGTGACCGCCTCTGGATTGTTGCCAAAATCGAGAATTATTATGCCTTGGGTGGGGTTGGGAGTTACTCGAACCAAATGATCACCCGAATCAAATGAACCCGCTGATAATACTACAGGATCAGTTAATGGCGTTGAGAATTGGACCGTTGCACTGCCTTGAACGGAGTTGTAATCACATACTGTCTCTGAAGTTGAATCATAAATATTAACAATTAATGTATAATTACTATTCATGGGTATTGGAATGTAAACGTCGTTTTCAAGAATTATAGCAGTATGAGCATCACACATATAATAACACATATCCAAAGAAATTATATCATTATTTATGTTAAATGAATTGGCTAAATATGTACCACAATTTGTAAATACTTTGACATGAACTTGAATCACATTTGAATTAGATTGTGAAACAGTCAAATTATTAAGGCTTATATTTTGAGCATTTAATATTTGAAAAACACTTAATAATAAAAAGTATATATATTTTTTCATGATTTCTAGTTTTTAATTAAAGTTTTATTTCGAAAAGTCGAATATCATAACAATCTATCTTTGCGCCGCTGCGTCTTTGCGAGAAATTTATTCTAAAAACAACTATTGCTTCACAACCTTAAACGTTTCGCTACCCCTACTACTACTAACGGTCACAAAATATACCCCGCTTGCCCCCTCAATCATTATCGGCAATGAAGCCGAAGGCGCATAAACCCCTCTCGATATTTCTTGACCCAAAGTGTTGGCAACACTAACCGTCACCGCTTCTGGATTGTTGCCAAAATCAAGGGTTACTGAGCCTTGGGTGGGGTTGGGAGTTACTCGAACCAAATGATCACCCGAATCAAATGAACCCGTTGCTAATGACACAGCACTAGCTAGTGGTGTGGAAAACTGGAGCGTGGCGCTGTCTTGAATGGTGTTGTAAGTGTTTATTGAAG
>CAIXNQ010000012.1 GCA_903920835.1 uncultured Bacteroidota bacterium
GGAATAATTGCATAACCAAAACCATTCCCTTTCCCTTCGTGTCTTGCTTTATGATTTACCAAGGTTTGAACATATTGAGTGGATAAAAAGTATTTTGTTGCAGGAACATACTTTTCTTTTATGTCGGCAAATTTTACTTTATTGTTTATAGGTTGAGGATATTCAAATTCTTTTATGCCTGTTTCCTTACTAAAACCAACAATATAAATTCTTTCTCTATTTTGAGGAACACCAAATTCTTTAGCGTTAATTACTCGTGGCTCGGGAACGAAATAATCAAGATCGTTTCGCAAAACATTCAAGATTGTTTCTAATGTTTTCCCTTTGTCGTGGCTTCTTAAACCTTTTACATTTTCAAGAAAGATTGCTTTGGGTTTATGCTTTTTTATAATTTCTGCAACATCAAAAAACAATGTTCCTCTAGTGTCTTCAAAGCCTCCTCTTTTGCCAGCTATAGAAAATGCTTGACAAGGAAAACCAGCACACAATACATCAAATTCATCTGGAATGTAATTTTTTACTTGTGGTTTAGTTATGTCACCAAATGGAATTTCTCCAAAATTTGCTCTGTATGTTTTTTGGGCTTCTTTGTCCCACTCGCTTGTAAACACACACTTTCCGCCAAGGTTTTGCATAGCAAGCCTAAAACCACCAATTCCTGCAAAAAGATCAATAAATTTAAAAGTGTAATTATCGGGTGTTGGAAATGGCACGTTTTCAACTTCAAAAAGTAGTTGTTGAAGTGCTTCTTCAGCAACCATTGAAATATTTTCGTCTTGTTCTTTGTATTGAACATATTCTTTTATTATATTCATCGCATCGTCTTTATAATGCTTTGAAATCCCGTTGTGAATATTATGCAAATAGTGAGTCAATACAGCTTTCTTGTTTTCTTTGGGTTCAACAAGTCTAATTTGAAAGCGTTTGCCATCAAACTCGTCAATGCTAATTTTCTCTAATGTCTTCATTGATTTTTGTAAAAATTCATGTCGCAAGTTCGCAAATAAATTAATAATAATGTCTTTTTTGTATTCAGAATTTTCAACAGTGTTTAAAGTCGGGGGGAGTATTGCTCTTTATTGTCTTCAAATGATGGCAAAATTTTCAAAGTTTGAGTTGTCGCAATAATTTTGAAATAACTTATAAAATTTCAAAAACAATCCATCACAAATACAATTGCTCATTCTCTTTATCCACTCCCCAAATATATAAAATATTCCAATTAAAAAGCCGTTTCAAAAAACTGAAACGGCTTCATTGCTTAACCAAAACACATAACTAATTTTCAAAAGTTATACTTTCTATGGTTTTACACCGTGTGTTTCGGTGTATAACCATCTTCGCTCAATTCGATATGATCATATTCTTCAATCATTAAATCGTCATAATTTGGTTTGTTTTTCTTTCCAAATCTTCTCACTAGTGAATCCATGATGGCATAAACCACCGGAACGATAATTAGCGTAAAGAACAACGAACTGATTAATCCACCAATGATGACCCAAGCCAATCCGTTTTTCCATTCGGCACCAGCACCAGCGGCTAACGCAATAGGCAACATCCCGAAAACCATCGCAATGGTAGTCATCAAAATCGGACGAAGACGCGCGTGGTTGGCTTGAAGTAAAGCATTTCTAACCGTTTCGCCCGCTTTGATTCGTTGGTTAGTAAAATCGACAATCATAATCGCGTTTTTACAAACAAGTCCAATCAGCATGATGATTCCAAGAATGGTAAAAATGTTTAAGGTATTGTTAGTTATTGCCAACGCCAGCAACTCACCTATGAACGAAAGCGGTATTGAAAACAAGACCACAAACGGATGCACAAAGCTGTCGTAGAGCGAAACCATTACCAAATAAACCAAGATAATTGCTGCTAGCAATGCGAAACCTAAGGTTCCAAATCCTTCGCTTTGGTTTTCTTGATCGCCACCCCAAATGTAATTTACACCCGTTGGTTTCTTCATTTTTTGGAGAGTTTTTTCGAGTGTTGCAACCACGGTTCCAACAGGCACTCCCACCGTTTGACCTTTTACAGTAACCGAGGCTGTTTTGTCTCTTCGCTCTAATTGGCTTGGTCCGGAACCTTCTTTAACAGTAGCAAATTGCGATAATTTTATTTGTTCGCCTTTGTCGTTTAAGAAAATCAAATTGCTCACATCTTCAATACTTTTTCTGTCGAAGCTGTTGTATTTAATGTTGATGTCATATTCATATTCGCCCGCTCTAAATTTTCCGTCGGTGTTTCCAGAATAAGCCGTTTGCATGGTCAATCCAACGGTTTGAAGCGACAAGCCAAGTGCCGACATTTTATCTCTGTCAACCTGCACATTGATTTCGGGATTTCCGCTTTCAACAGATAGTTTTATTTCGGTAGTTCCCGGAATTTTTGCAAGTTCGGCTTCGGCTTCTTTGGCAAAACTCATTGCGGTTTCTAGACTCGTTCCTGTAACAATCAAAGCAATTGGAGCTTCTTCTGCAGTACCCAAAATACTTACGGGTACGGTTTTTACTTTGGCACCCACTAAAATCTTTTCAAGTTTACGTTTAATTTTGGCAGCATAAACATACGAATCATCCGTTCGTTTGTCTTTTTCAACCATTTTCACGTCTATCTCTGCTTTGTAGGCAGTGGCTTGTGTTGCTCCAAATCCTTCACTCGTTTGTCCGACCGTTGTGATGGTGCTTTTTACATATTCTTGGGTTTTCAAGAAAGCTTCTGCGCGTTGCGCCATTAAGTTACTTTGTTCTAGCGAGCCGTCTTTGGGCAATTCGATTTGAACTAAAAACTCCCCTCTATCGGTTTTGGCAAAGAACTCTCCACCGATAAATCCGTTGCCAACCAATCCAACGGTTGATGCGAAATATAAAATCACGACAACTAGCATGGCTGTTTTTTTGTGATCTAGACACCAGTTTAATAGATTAGAAACATAATTAGTAAAGTTGGTAAGTTGTTTTTCAAAAGCAAGAATCACTTTTCCGAAAATGTTTTTCCCTTCAATATGTTCTAGTTTTCCGTATCTTGAAAACAACCACGGAACGATTGTAAAAGATGCTAACAATGATAATAATGTTGAGATAATTACCGTAACACAAAACTGCGTAATGATGTTTGAAACCAAACCTGTACTCAAAGCAATAGGTAAGAAAACCACTACAATAACCAAGGTAATTGATGTAACGGTTCCGCCAATTTCGGCAGTTCCTTCATAAGCAGCGCGGACTTTGTTTTTGCCCATTTCCATGTGGCGATAGATGTTTTCGAGCACCACAATCGCATCATCAACAAGGATTCCAACCACGAGTGAAAGTCCAAGCAAACTCATTAAGTTGAGCGTATAACCCATATAGAAAATTCCGATAAAAGTAGCAATTAACGATGCCGGAATAGAAACCATTACAATCAGCGAGTTTCTAATGCTGTGTAAGAAAAACAACATTACTAATGCTACGAGAAGCACCGCAATTAATAAATCATGGATTACAGAATCGGCAGCTTCTAAAGTGAAAACCGTACTGTCGTTAGCAACATTTAGTTTTAAATCAATGTTTTTGTAGCTGTCTTCAAGTTTTTTTATGTTCTTCAAAACATCGGCACTAACAGCAACCGCATTGGCATCTGATTGTTTAATTACTTGAAGAATGATGGCACTTTTACTATCCACTCGCGAAACTTTCTCGGCTGTTTTTTGAGCATCTTGAACGTCGGCTATATCGCCAAGTCGCACCTGAACACCGTTTTTTGAAGTCACAACCAGTTTGCGCAATTCATCAACCGATTTGTATTTTCCAGCCAAACGGATTAATATTTTTTTATCACGCGTTTGAATATTTCCAGTAGGAAAATCCAAATTAGAGGTCAAAATAATTTGTTGCACCTGAGGAACAGAAAGTCCGTAACCTTGCATTTTTACTGCATCAAGCCCCACTTGAATTTCACGTTCTTGACCTCCCACAATGTTTACTTGTGCCACACCATTGACACGAGAAAGTACGGGCGCAATTTTCTTGTCAATTAAATCATAGAACTCAACTTCGTCCATTTTTCCATTAGAACCAATGGTCATAATAGGCAAATCGCTTAAAGAGAATTTGCTCAACGAAGGTGTTTTGGCATTATCGGGCAAGGTGCTAATAATGGCATTGATTTTTCGTTGTGCATCATTTAGTGCAATGTCAACTTTTGCTTTTGTGGTCAAAGTGATTGAAACCGTTGATAAACCTTCAAAAGATTTTGAGTCAATTTTTTTGATATTTTCTAAAGAAGCAATTGCGTCTTCAATTTTTTTGGTTACCGTATTTTCAACTTCACTCGGAGATGCTCCTGGATAAATTGTAGCAATGGTAATTACATTTTGATCAAATTTTGGTATTAATTCGTACCCCAAATTGGAGTAACTAAAGAGCCCACCAAGAATTAGTATCGTGAAAAGCACAATGACTAACGACGGACGTTTTATAGATATTTCTGCTAATTTCATGTGTTATATTTTATGCTTAAAGTAAATCACTGTAAGCGGTTTTTTTATGACTTTCGACTTTACGACTACTTAATAACCTCGATTTTACTTCCGTTATTCAGGTTGATTTGTCCAGTAACAATTACTTGGTCACCATTATTCAATCCTTTCAAGATTTCGACTTTATCGCCAATAATTCTTCCAGCAGTAACCGTTTTTAGTTCTGCAGTTCCTTTGTTGTTTACAAAAATTTGATTGCTGCTCACACTTCCAACAAAAGCATTTCTAGGCACCACCATTAAGTTTTGTTTCTGTTGGTTCGATGCAAATTGCGCTGTTCCATACATTCCCGCTTTCAAATCGTTATTTGAATTGTTTGCGATTTCAATTTCAACTGGGAAATTCAAACTACTATCGGCTTTTGCAGCGATGAAAGTGATTTTTCCGAAGAAAATATTATCAGGATAAACGCTTGACGTTACTTTGATATTATTACCCACTTTTAATCCTGCAACTTGATTTTCGTTGACTGTTACTTTAAGTTTTAGTCTAGAAACATTCACAATTTCAAACATATTTGTAGGTGGCATTCCAGCTAAAATAGAACCAACTTCAATCATTTTTTTGTTAATCACACCGCTAATTGGCGATTTGATTTGAGTGTCGCCAACGTTGATGTTGGCTTGTTTATAATTTGTTTCTGCATTAATCATTGCCAGTCTTGATTGATCTAATTGTTGCTTAGTTACACCGCCAGTTTTGAAAGCATTTTCAAAACGAGTATAGTCTGTTTTGGCATTTTGATAGGCAGCTTCTGCGGCTTGAGCGTTTACATTAATCACATCGCCTCGAACAATGGCAATGACTTGACCTTCTCTAACTACATCACCTTCTTTTGCTAAAACACGAATTACTTTTCCTGATTTTTCTGCACAAAAAGTCAATTGCTGGATAGGTTCAAAAATTCCGTTGGCTGTAAAATCAAGCGCAATGTTTTCTGTGGCAACAGTGGCAACTTTTACAGAAACCGAAGCATTTTTTTCTGCAACAACATCGATTTTAGCTTGGTTTTCTTTCTTGTTTTTCATTAAAGTGGCAACAATCAAAGCTAATGCTCCCAAAATGACTAAAATTGTAATAATATTCTTTTTCATGTCTTTTATTTTTGTAATGATTTAAGTTCTCCTTTTGATTTTATTAATTGAATTTCTGCTAATTTGTAATCTAATACTGCTGAGGTATAATTGTTTTGAGCTTCTGTTAATGCGTTTTCAGCATCTAGCAAATCGGTCAATGAAGCCAAACCTTGGTAGTAATTATTTTTAGTATTGTCTAAAACTTCTTGAGCCAGTTTTTCATTTTCTTTTTGACTTTTTATAGTAACCAAGCTATTGTCAATTTGAAGTTTCGCATTTTCATAAGCCAAATCAAGTGCCAGTTTGGTGTCGTTGATATCTTCTTTTATAGAAAGCAAACTGTTTTCGGCTTGACGAACTTTAGCTCTTGTCCCAAAACCTGTAAAAATTGGCACTCTTAAATTCAAACCAATCGATGAAAAGTTTGACCAATATGCGCCATCAGAAGGCAAAGCACCAATCGGCATTATTTTTCCTTGTCCTATAAAATTATAGTTTCCGCTCAATGATAAAGTTGGATAATAACCGGCAACAACCGATTTTTTTTGATATTCGAGCAGTTGTTCGTTTTTCTTCAAAAGCAAATATTCAGTTCGTTTGTCGCTATTTGGTTTTTCTGAAAGTGTTTGAGGAGCAATATCAAAAGTGGTGTTTGGAATGATTATTTTAGTTTCAATTGGCATCCCCATATAAAACTTCAAAGCATTTTCTTGCAATAATTCTGCATTTGAAATCTGTTGATGAAGAGTATTTATATTGGATAGTTTTACTAAAATTCGGTCTAAATCAATCTTTTTTGCAAGTCCGTTTTCAAATTGAGATTTAACAATGTTTTTGATTTTTGTTGTAGTTTTTAAAGTGCTATCAATGACAACTAACTTTTGACGTTGAACATATACCTGATAATAAGCATTTGCCACGCGCTCGATTACTTGCTCTTCGGTTAGTTGTTCGTTGATTTGATAAAATTCTTTGGTTGATCTTGCAGCTCTTAATCCCACAAAAACAGATTGATCAAAAAGTGTTTGAGTTACAGAAAGTCCTGCGGTAGATGTCCAAGCTTGACCGAATTTTGCTTTAATAACTGAACCTGCTGGTCCTCCGAAAGTACTTGCATCTATGAAGTTTGCCTGAATGTCTGGATTATAAGTTAGATTTCCGTTGGCTGAGATTTGAGGTAACGCTCTTGAGCGAACTTCCTGAATTTGATAATCTGCGTTAGCAACTTTTAGTTTTGCTTTTTTGGCGTCGGCTTTGTTTTCTAAAGCATAGTTGATTGCCTCTTTTAAAGTTAATGGTTTTGCTACTTGAGCATGCAGAAAGCTTGAGCACAAAACAAAAAGCAGTGTTAATTTATTTTTCATGTATTATATATTAAGATTTGACAATTGTTTTTCGAGTTCTATAATTCCTTTTGAAGTAGCGATTGCTCTGGTGTGATATTCCAAAGCATAGTTTTCTATTTTGACAGATTCTTTTTCGGATTGCGTACTTTCTTTGATTGAGAAAATTAAGGTATAGTAGAATTTTACACAAAAATCTTTTTCGATGTCTGGACGATAAAGTCCTTGTTCAATTCCCTTAACGATATTTTGCGTAAACATACTGGTGCAATCTTCAATTTCGTTAGCAATCATCTTTGAATAGATTTCGGGATAATGCTTTTTTAATTGATACACTGGAGAATCATTAATGCTCTGAAACATTTCTTTGAACATTTTTCGTATTTCAAAATTCTCTTCAATGGCATTGTGATTTTTTGCAACTATTTCATCAATAATATCATGAATTTTTTGATGAATCATTTCCGTTCCTTCTTCAATAAGAACTTCTTTATTGTGGAAATATTTATAAATAGTTTTTTTAGAAATACACATTTCACAGGCAATATCATCCATAGTCACATTTTTGAAACCGAGTTTCAAAAACATTTCTGTGGCTTTTTTGATGATTTTTTCTTTCATTTCATTCTAAATTATAACGAAATTCCTCCCGAAGCTTCTATTCGTTGCCCGTTGATCCAATAACCGTCCTCCGAACATAAAAAAGCTACGATTCCACCAATATCATTTGCTTCACCAACTCTTCCCAACGCTGTCATGGTTGACAATCGTTCCTTTAATTGAGAATTACTTCGGATGGCTGCATTGTTAAAATCAGTTTCTATTGGTCCTGGCGCAATAACATTTGCCGTAATTCCTCTTGAGCCAACTTCTTTGGCTACATATTTTGTAAAAGTTTCAATTGCACCTTTCATCGAAGCATAAATAGAATATCCTGGATTGCAAAAACGGGTTGTTCCACTCGAAATATTGATGATTCTGCCGTTATCATTCATAATTGGCAGAGCTTTTTGAGTTAAGAAATACACACTTTTAAAATGAATATTCATCAATCTATCAAAATCTTCTTCAGTAGCATCCATATAAGGAATGGTTGCGCCAACACCTGCATTATTGATTAAAAAATCGAATGAATTGGTGTTCCATTTGTCCTGTAAAACTGCTGAGACA
>CAIXNQ010000013.1 GCA_903920835.1 uncultured Bacteroidota bacterium
GATCTTGTGAGTTAAATTTAATACTTGTAGTTTTCCGTGTGCTGAGCGCGCGACGGAATATGGTTCAGCATTCCAAGAAAAAAACACGGAAGCAGGTTTGTGGTTTTTATTTAATTAAAATTAGTTTTGAATCGTTAAGCGCATTATTTGCTGTTTTTTTTGCTAGTTTTAGTCCCTTTTGATTAAATCATATTATGGCAAATTAATGATAAATAAAAATTCAAACCTTAATCATAACAAATAAAAATCACAAGTTAATAGAAAAATAAATGAAATCTGGCCGAAGAAAAACTTCGTGCTCTTGGGAACTAAACCCCAATTAACTATAAGATTGTCATTCTCCTCAATTTTTTATTCATATGAAAGATTTTACAACATATTGTTCAACAGCTCCGGTTTTATCGTTTCTTTATTTTGGTTTTTTAGCTGGACTACTTATTGAAGTAAATAGATTTTATCCTGACGCTCTTGTTTTTCCATTTTTAGGTTAATTTTGGATGTTATTTTCTGATAGCTCGATTTAAAAGTTTAAAAAAAATTTGAAATTTAAACCTGGGGAATCTCTTTAAAGAGATTCCCCAGGTTTACAACCACCTCGCCGGTTGGGGGATCTATAGAATAAACTACTTTTTATTCGGTTTGCGTCTAAATTAGTACTAAAAAAGAAACTTAGTAAAGCTGGAACAAAAAACTCGCCGGAGCGTAAAAACAAGTATATAAGTAGTTGTAGGATGAAAAAATAAAAATTTTATTAAAATTGAACCAGGAGGGATTTGAACCCCCGACTTCATAGTTCGTAGCTATGCGCTCTAGTCCACTGAGCTACAAGTTCATTTTAGGAATATGTTATAATTATAACATGAGATATCTTAAATCGTAAATCTTTATACACAAAAAATTATTAAAGGAAGTCAATCATTTCGTAGGGAAAATATTTACATTTTAATTAGGACAAATTTTTATCTATTTAAATTTTGTCTTTTCAGTCACTGAAAAACTTGAGAATTTAATTAAGAGTTCGTGATACTAACTTTTTGGCTATAGATTTTGGTATGGCCTAAACTGTAAGTTTTTACTAAAAGAATAATTAACTCATTTATTTATAGTTGGTTTTTTCGCTTCGCGGTTTGGTTTTTTGCTTTGCAACGAACCATCTACCAAGGAAACCATCCAGCAAAACGCCTACGGCAATAAATTCCGCCTGGCGGCTAAATATTCAGTGATAAAATTTGTTTGATATTTTTTCTTTTTTTTAGTTTCTATGGGATTACCATGGTATCGTGTACACACTGTTGTTCTTAATGATCCGGGCCGTTTAATTGCAGTACATTTAATGCATACTGCTCTTGTAGCTGGTTGGGCTGGCTCAATGGCACTGTATGAACTTGCTGTTTTTGACCCATCTGACCCAGTTTTAAACCCAATGTGGCGTCAAGGGATGTTTGTACTTCCTTTTATGACTCGTTTAGGTATTACTGGTTCATGGGGTGGTTGGTCAATTACTGGTGAAACTGGAAGTAACCCTGGAATTTGGAGCTATGAAGGTGTTGCTGCTTCGCATATTATCCTTTCTGGTTTATGCTTCTTAGCTGCCGTTTGGCACTGGACTTTTTGGGACCTTGAACTTTTCCGTGATCCTCGTACAGGCGATCCAGCATTAGACTTACCAAAAATTTTTGGTATTCACTTATTCCTATCAGGTTTAACTTGTTTTGGTTTTGGTGCTTTCCACGTAACAGGTTTCTTTGGACCTGGTATTTGGGTATCTGATCCTTACGGAATTACAGGAAGTGTTCAAGCAGTTTCACCTGCTTGGGGCGCTGATGGATTTGACCCATATAATCCAGGTGGTATTGCTAGTCACCACGTGGCAGCTGGTATCCTTGGAATTATTGCTGGTTTATTCCATTTAACAGTTCGTCCACCACAAAGACTATACAAAGCTCTTCGAATGGGGAATATTGAAACTGTATTATCTAGTAGTATTGCAGCAGTATTCTGGGCAGCTTTTGTAGTTGCAGGCACAATGTGGTATGGTTCAGCAGCTACTCCAATTGAACTTTTTGGTCCAACACGTTACCAATGGGATCAAGGCTTTTTCCAATCGGAAATTGAAAAACGAGTACAAAAAAGTGTTTCTGAAGGTTCAACACTTTCAGCAGCATGGTCAAAAATTCCTGAAAAATTAGCTTTCTATGATTACATTGGAAATAACCCAGCTAAAGGTGGTTTATTCCGTGCTGGTCCTATGGATAACGGCGACGGTATTGCTGCTGGTTGGTTAGGACATGCGGTATTTACAGATAAAGATGGTCGCGAACTTTCAGTACGTCGTATGCCTACTTTCTTTGAAACATTCCCAGTAATTTTAGTGGATGCAGATGGTATTGTTCGTGCCGATGTTCCATTCCGTCGTGCTGAGTCAAAATATTCAGTTGAACAAGTTGGTGTAAATGTTACATTCTACGGTGGTGAATTAGATGGAATTAACTTTAATGATCCAGCAACTGTGAAAAAATACGCTCGTCGTGCTCAACTTGGTGAAATTTTTGAATTTGACCGTGCAACTTTACAGTCAGACGGTGTTTTCCGTAGTAGCCCACGTGGTTGGTTTACTTTTGGTCACTTATGTTTTGCCCTTTTATTCTTCTTTGGCCATATTTGGCACGGTTCTAGAACAATTTTCCGTGATGTTTTCGCGGGTATTGATCCAGACTTAGATGAACAAGTAGAATTTGGTGCATTCCAAAAACTTGGTGATACGACAACTCGTCGTCAAGCTGTATAATTGCTTAGCCGTTTCATTTTTTGTTTTGCAAAAAATGAATTAAATAGGCTAGAGTCAGATGGAAAATTATGGTTCGCTCGTGTTGTTTTTCCCTTTTATTTTTAACCTTTTCATTTTTTAAGTTTTTTGATTTGTTAAAAAAACAACAACAACAACACGAATTGTTCAGAAATTCTTGCTATAGTAAATAGCAAGAATTTCTAACCTAATTCCGCAAATTTTTTTTAGCAGATAAGGAGCAAATATGGAAGCTTTAGTATATACTTTCCTTTTAGTAGGAACATTAGGTATTATTTTCTTAACAATGGGTTTGGCTTTTGCTCAGCAAAC
>CAIXNQ010000014.1 GCA_903920835.1 uncultured Bacteroidota bacterium
CCAAACAACTTTCAATAATAATCAAGTAAATGTGACGCAACTTTCGACAGGAGTCTATTTAATTGAAGGATATTCGGGAGAAAGAAAATTTCAAACGAAATTTATTAAGCAGTAGATTTACATTTTTAGATTAAGTAATTACTTGAATTAAAGTATCTAAATCCGAAATGGGCAATTGACAAATTTTATTTTCACATACATAAAACAAAGATTTGTTGTCAATAAAACGCTCTTTTAGCAATGGAATTTGACTTTCGCTATTAGTACCCGCAATGATTAAATTGGGTCTGTATTCTTCATTTATTTTTTTAATATTCAAAACTGCATCTTGACTGCAAACACCGACTTCTTTTTGAGTTGCGTCAAAGTTCATAAAAACGTTCATCCAGTTTGAAAATGCAGAAGGATAATCTATTGATGGAATAATTTTTTGAAGCATTTTTTCTACCGTTCGCTCATAGTACGAATTGTTGTAATAACGAGAAAGTCGGAACAAATTATCGCTCATGACCGAATTTGAAGCAGGAATTACGTTATCTTCTAATTCAAAATGTTCTGCAATTAGTGCATCATCTAGTCGTGATGTAAACCTAAAAAATCCTTTTGTTGCATCTAAAAAATAATCAAAAACATAGTCCGTTAGTTGTTTTGAATGCTGCAACAAAGTTTCGTCTAAAGTAACTTCATACAAATTAATAAATGCCTGAATTGTTAGCGCATAATCTTCAAGGTAGCCATTAATGCTCGTCGTTCCGTTTTTGTAATTTCGCCATAAATTTCCTTCGGGTGACCAAAGTTTTTTACATATAAAGTCGGCATTTTGAAGTGCTAAATCTAAGTAGTGTTCGTCATTTAGAGCTTTATAAGCATCTGTAAGTCCTTTTATAATTAAGGCATTCCAAGAAGTCAAACATTTGTCGTCAAGTCTGGGTTTGTTTCGTTTTGAACGAACATCATACAGTAATTTTTCCCAATGTTTTTTCTTGATTTGAAGCTCTTTTTCAGAGCAATTTAATTTATTTACAACTTCCGAAAGGGATTCTTTTTGAATTAAAACATAATTGTCATGTTCCCAAAAACCAAAATCATTGATATTAAAAAGCTCCGAAAACCAATCAAAATCTTCTTTTAAAATTGACTGTAATTCGGTTTTCGTCCAAACATAAAATGCGCCTTCTTCTAAATGATTTTCGGCAGTTAAACTATCAGCATCAAGGGCAGAGTAGAAACTTCCTTCAGTAGTGAGCCATTCTTTTTCAATAAATTGAATTGTTTTTTCGATTACTTCTCGATACAGTTCGTTTTTAGTCAATCGATAGGCATCGGCATACAAACTAAGCAATTGACCATTGTCATAAGCCATTTTTTCAAAATGAGGCACGTGCCATTTCAAATCGACCGAGTAGCGAGAAAACCCACCATCAAGAGTGTCAAACAAACCGCCATAGGCCATTTTTGTTAATGTTAAATCAACAAATTCTAGAAGTTTTTGATCATTATTTTGAAAACCATAACGCATCAAAAAAGCATAATTGTTGGGCATCATAAATTTAGGTGCACGTGCCATGCCGCCAAATTCCCAATCGAAACTTTTTTTCCACTTTTCAATCAAAGGATCTAATATATCTTGTGACAAATCTGTAGTTTCAGGAGTGTCAATAAGTGCTAAAGAGGCAATTCCTTGTTGCAATTTATCGGCATATTCCACCATTTTTGAGTAATCATTTTCATAGATTGACTGCAATTGTGCTAATGTTTTTATCCATTCTTCTTTTCGAAAATAAGTGCCACCCCATACCGGACGACCGTCTGGAAGGCAAACCACGTTCAATGGCCAACCGCCCCGACCAGTCATTATCTGAATTGCTTTCATATAAACTGCATCAACATCTGGACGTTCTTCTCTATCGACTTTGATATTGATAAAATATTGATTCATTACCTCAGCAACTTCAAAATCTTCAAAACTTTCGTTCTCCATAACGTGACACCAATGACAAGCCGAATAACCTATACTGACAATAATTAACTGCTGATTTTCTTTGGCTTTTGCGAGAGTTTGAGAATTCCAAGCGTTCCAATAAATAGGATTGTTGGCGTGTTGCAACAAATAAGGACTGCTTTCTAGGTGAAGTAAATTCATAAAGTAATTTGAATAAAAAAGCGTTTCAGTTTAGAAACGCTTTGAAAATTATTATACGTTAACGGCTTCGACTTTAATTTCGGGGTCGTTCAGCATGTCTTTCAACATGTTTTCAATGCCGCTTTTTAAGGTAAATGTAGATGACGGACAACCATTGCAGGCACCTTGAAGAACTACTTTTACTCTTTTTTCGGCTGAATCAAACGAGTCGAAAACAATATTTCCACCATCGGCAGCGACTGCAGGTTTTACATATTCTTCGAGAATATTGATAATTTGCTGCGAAGTGGTGTCGAGACTGTCAAATGCTTTTTCTTTCTCTTGCTCTTTTTTAGAATCAATTACTACAAAAGATTCATCGAGCACTGTGCCGCCATTTTCAATATATTCTTTAATGAAAGTTCGAAGTTCTAAAGTAATTTCAGACCATTCAGCCACTGCATATTTGGTTACAGAAATATAATTTTCGTCAATAAATACTTCTTTAACGAATGGAAATTTAAACAATTCCTGTGCCAAAGGCGATGGTTTAGCTTCGTCTATATTTTTGAATTCAACCGCATGTTTGGTGAGCATTCGGCTTACAACAAATTTCAATGCAGACGGATTGGGCGTTGTTTCGCCATAAACCGTAATGGGTTGTTTCTTTTTTGGGTTGTTATCGGTTTTAATGATAACGCCACCGTTTTCAACAAAAGTTTCAATTTGTTCAGCAACTGCTTCTTGAACATCACTCCATTCAACAATGCTAAATCTTTCGACTGCAATAAAATTTCCAGAGATATAGACTGTTTTTACAAACGGCAGGTAAAACAATTGTTGTGCTAATGGCGATTGTGTAGCTTCATCAATATTTTTGAATTCAAAACTTTCGTTTTGGGTAATAAAATCTGGAAACTCAAACTTAATAATTGCAGGATTTTGGGTTTCTTTTATGTTTAATTTAGGCATGATTAAATTTTTTAGGCAAATTTAGCAAACAATGTTTTACAGAAGACTTTTAAAAATAATTTTAAAGAATTAATTAACTTATTGGAGAAAACTACTTGATGCTATCAATCCAATTATTAATTTTCTTTTCTAATAATGCGAGTGGCATTACGCCAGATTCAAGAACTTTTTGGTGAAATTGTTTGATGTCAAATCGTTTTCCGAGTTTGGTTTCGGCTTTATGGCGAAGATCTAAAATTTTAAGTTGACCAATTTTATATGATAATGCCTGCCCTGGAATTGCCATATAGCGTTCAATTTCGGCTGTAATGTTGGCTTCGGTTTCTGCTTCATTGTTAAGCGAATAAGCAATGGCTTGCTCTCGTGTCCAGCCTTTGCTGTGAATTCCTGTATCAACTACAAGTCTGATGGCGCGGTGCATTTCGTCATTGAGCATCCCTAAATATTGATACGGGTCTTGATAAAGTCCGAGTTCTTTGCCAAGACTTTCGCAATATAAAGCCCAGCCCTCGCCGTAAGCTCCAAACCAATTAAATTTTCTGAAATCGGGCAAAGTTGTGCTTTCTTGTTGCAATGAAATTTGAAAATGATGTCCCGGAATGGCTTCGTGCAGAAATAAATCTTCATCTTCAAGCACGTTGTAATTGGTAACATCTGGAATTGGAACATAAAAAATTCCTGGTCTCGAACCATCAGCAGCACCTTGCATATATTCGGCACTGGCGGTTTTTTCTCTAAAAGATTCTGTTCGGCGAATTTCAAACTTTGTTTTGGGTTGCAAGGCAAATAATTTATCTACATTTGGTTTGATTCGGGCGTATATTTTTTCGAAATTCGCAATAACCTCTTCGGGTTTGTGAAACGGTTTTAGTGCTGGTTTGTTGCGAACATCGTTCAAAAAATAGATTAAATTTCCTTTAAAACCCAATTGAGTTTTCACTTTTTCCATCTCCGCATTCAAGCGCGCCACTTCTTTCAAACCCAATTCGTGAATTTCGGCAGCCGTCAAGTCTGTGGTTGTCCATTGTTTTATTAACGATTGGTATAATTTCGGACCAAAAGAAAGCGACCCGATACCACTTTCGGCACGACTTGAAGGCAGGTATTCGTTCTTTAAAAAAAGTGCCATTTTGTGATATTGAGGCACAATTTTTTGATTGATAATTGCAGAATATTTTGCCGTAATTTCTTTTTTGGAATTTTCTGAAAACGAAGATGGCATTACTTTAATTGCGCCATAAAACGGGTTGTCTTCTATTTTCTGTGATTCCATTTCGGCAAATTGTGAAATCAATTTTTCCGTAAGTGCCTTTGGCAATACCACTTTTTGATTGATTCCTTTTTTTAAATAAACAATTGCGGAGTCAATCCAGACCGAATAAAGTTCTAATCTTTTGGCAAATTTATTATAGTCGTTTTCGGTTTTAAACGGTTGTGCACTTGTTCCGCCAGCAAATTGCGCAAGGGTTAAATGAGTGCCCGAAAATTGATGAAGTGGCAACAAGTTCGTTGGTTGTTGCAGCATTTCTTTATTAATCATCAATTCCCATTTGATGATTTCAAAACTGTTTTGTTCTTCCTCTGAAAGGTTTTTGGGGTCAAATTTTTGAAGTTCTTTTTCATATTTTAATAAAAAAGCAGCTTGTTTTTTTCGATAGCTATCAGTCATTTCAAACTGCAATTGGTCATCAAATTGAGATTGTCCGTTTTGGGTGGCGTCTAGCGGATTGAGTTCGTTTTTGTCGTCGAAATAGTTTTTTGTAACTAACTTAAAATCAATTGAAGCATCGTTTTTTTTACAATTTGAAAATAGCAATAATGCTGCAAAAAAAGCGAGGAAAAAATATTGTTTTTTCATAAAGTTTCTAGTTTAGAATTAATTGGACGGAAAAAATATTTTTGAAGATACAAAGCTAACAGATTATCTCCTTGACATTTCGTCTCGGATTTCTGCGGCTTTTTCATAATCTTCATTTTGGACAGCTGTTGCTAACAAATCATTCAGTTCTGATAGCGTATAGTCTTGATATTGATTTGAAACTGGTTTTTTATTGTCGTCGTTTTCAACAATTCCAGTATCCATTAAAAAATCAAGTTCATTTTTAGAATTGGAATTTGAATCGAGATAAACACCTGCTTTGTCTAAAATGTTTTTATAAGTGAAAATCGGAGCTGAAAATCGCAGTGCAAGCGCAATAGCATCGGAGGTTCGGGCATCAATTATCTCTTCAATTTTGTCGCGTTCGCAAATGATTGTAGAATAAAAAACACCGTCAACGAGTTTGTGAATAATTACTTGTTTGACCACTATATCAAAACGTTCGGCAAAATTTTTAAACAAATCGTGGGTCAAAGGACGTGGCGGTTTAATCTCTTTTTCTAAAGCAATTGCGATTGATTGCGCCTCAAAAGCACCAATAACTATAGGGAGTTTTCGGTCGCCATCGACTTCGTTTAAAATCAAAGCATAAGCGCCGTTTTGGGTTTGACTGTATGAAATTCCTTTGATGGTTAGTTTTACTAAACTCATTTAGATTTTTGATTGTTGAATGTTGATTTTTGAGTTGTTTTAATTTGAATTTTCTTCAAAAACTTAATTCCAAAAATCGTCAATCGTTAACGATATTCAATTAAATTGTTTTAATATTTGATTATCTAATAAAAGCAAAATTTGGATTGCAAAGTAACAAAAACTTTCTCTTTATTAACTCACCTTATATAAAAAAAGGATAAAACTTCATAGTTTTAATTATTGAATTTTTTAGAGCTGTAGCAGTGAAATTCCGAACTGTAACAATGAAAACTTGATTTGTTGGGCACAACAGCCGCTCTGTTGGGTTCAACAGCCGCTCTGTTGGGTACAACAGCCGCTCTGTTGGGTACAACAGCCGCTCTGTTGGGCACAACAGCCGTTCCGTTGGGTTCAACAGCCGTTCCGTTGGGCACAACAGCCGCTCCGTTGGGTTCAACAGCCGCTCCGTTGGGCACAACAGCCGCTCTGTTGGGCACAACAACCGCTCTGTTGG
>CAIXNQ010000015.1 GCA_903920835.1 uncultured Bacteroidota bacterium
ATACGCACCCCAAACGCCATTGATTTTTACAGCTACTTTAATGCTGTATGTAGTTCCATAGCTAGCAGCATTTGGAATTTTGAATAAATCAAAGTTGTTTTTTACAGTTTCGTAAGTTCCTAGTAAAGTTCCGTTTTTAGAAACATGATAACGGTATAATTGCGCCGATGGATACAAATCAACAGGGATTTGCGAATTGATTGCAGCAAGTGTAGCGCCACAATAAGTAGCTCTCACTTGGGTAGTGCTGCTCGTATTTATTGATGCCGTAATCGTTACTGTATTAGTATTAGCAGCAGGAAAACCGCCAAACTTTACAACTGCTCTAAAATAGGTAGTTGCAGAAAGATTTCCAACTAAACCTGAATATAACGTAGTACTTGTATTGGCGATAGTCGTTGGATTACTGAACCCAGCATCAGTAGATTGTTGCCAATATAATACATTTCCTGTATTACCTGTTAAGGTTAAGTTGTTCCAGTTTGCATTATTGATTTGATAAGTGTTTTCAAAGTATAAAGCACCTCCGTAACCATTACCATTTTGATAATAAGTACCAAAGGGTAATGATGAACCAGAACCATCTATGCTAACATCGGCATTACCATTAGATGATAATTTGAAAGTATAGAATTGACCAGCAGTTAATGCAATTGGACTTGAAAATGTAAAATTATTAATACCATTATTATAAATATTAACTGTCTGAGACAGTATAGTACTTCCGTACACTCCATCACCACTAAAAATTTGTAATGTTAAATCTCCTGGTTGATTGACATTTTGCACATTAATTTTTAATCCAGTCCATGATGCGCTAATAGATGCTTTAAAAGATTGTGCTTCATCGTTTCCTGGCATTTGGTCCCAAGGCATAGGCCCCCATGACATAGGTGGATTTACTGGAAACCAACCTCCGTTATTCAAACTTTTATCACCACTAACGGTAGATAATCCAGTGCTTGTTAGCGTAGTAATGGTTTGGTTAGCTGTAATGGTTCCAGCTACTGTAGCATTAATAACACCTGTTACAGCTACCCAATTTGAGGTGGTCCCTGTTAAAGAGAAGTTATTTAAAGTACCGTTATTGTGGTTACTCGTTAAATCATTTAAAGTGGTAACGCCTGTATTGTTGCTATTTGCAGTTCCTTGGTTAAAATTATAATAATTAATTAAACCTGTTTCAGTACCAGTCAATTCATTAATCATATTGGCCTGAATTTGAGATTGTGTACGGGCGGTACTCCATATTCTTAATTCGTCTATACTACCGCTATAATATACACCATCAAGCGTATTTCCACCAAATTCAATGAATGGGTTATCTCTTAGTACTAAAGATCCAGAAGCTCCACTTCCATCTTGAACTCCATCTACATATAAATAAGTGGTGCTTCCTGCGGTTCTTACTACAGCAACACGGTGCCAGTTTCCGTCACAAATATTAATTGTACCTTCTATTTCACCATCATTACTACCGTCAAAAAAAGCCAAGTGATTATTTAAAATTGAAAAAGTAAAATCATTGGCTCCGCCCCCTTTGTCAGCCCATGCTATAGGAGAACCTTGATATGCAGCACCCCCAGTATGAGAAGGAACAGAAGATTTAACCCATGCTTCAATAGTAAAATTTAGTGAAGTAGTATTATTGATTTTCACATAGTCATCTGCTCCATCAAAATTTATTGCATTGTTTAAAGCGGTTACTGGAGCAACTGTCGAATTTCCACCAACCCAATTGGAGGTAGTACCCGTAAGATTAAAATTAGTTAGCGTACCATTGTTAGAATTAGCTGTTTTATCAAACAAAGTTGTTATATTGGTATTATTTCCAGTAGCGGTTCCTTGGTTAAAATTAAAATAGGTTATAAGTCCAGTTTCATTTCCTACTAATTCTGTGTTCTTTGCTGCTTGAATTTGCGATTGTGTACGTGCTACATTCCAAATTCTTAGTTCATCAAGTGAACCATTAAAATATTGGTTATTAGAACAAGTTGAACCAAACCCACCTATTGTTAAGTTATCAGAATTACTGATATTAGTAATAAAAGAGTCCGTTTTAGATCCTGAAGCTGCACCATCGATGTAAAAAGTAAGATTTGTACCAGAACGAACAAGAGCGACATGATGCCATGTTCCATCATTTACAGCAGTGTTAGAAACTAAATCATTATGATTTGTTCCATTATAATCTTGGTCAATCTCAATATATACATTGCCATTTGCAATACCTAAGTTAAAGAAACTTTCGTGTCCACATACGCTTCTTTTAGTTAATATAAATTCAGAATTTCCATCAGTAGATGTAGTGCGGATGTTAAATTCAACTGTAAAGTTTGATGTTCCAAAATTACCGATTGAATTGCCACATGTAACTTTATTTTGAACACCACTAGGGTTGTCATCACTATACCCATCAAAATTTAACGAGTTGTTTTGTGCCTCTGCCTTGAAGGCAAAAAAGATAAGTAAGATTGCTATCAATCTCGCTAGATTTATGGTTCCATTAAATGGTCCATTGATAAATTCTTTGTTTTTCATTTTATGATTTTTAAATTAGAAATGCAAATGAATGTTATCTGTAGATGCGAGACAAGAGTGCTGTTTAGTTTTCCGTTTTTTAAAATATGATTTCCGTTTTATGATAGAACTTAATTTTTTTATTTGTTTTTGAGTATAGTAAAAGTTAAGGTTTAAATAAGCCAAGTTTATAAAATGAGATAGATTTTAGTGCACTAACTTTTAGAACACAAAACAATTATATTTTAAGAAAGAAAGTACGTTGATGCAGCAAAGAATAATGGGTTTGATGCACGAATAACACTATGTTTTCCATGTATTGAGATACATTATCCGTTTATTGAGCTATTTACTTGAAAAGTAATCCTGATTATTGTAGTAATTTTGAAACTTGATTTTGAATACAAATTTCGGTTTTAATATTGATTTCAATTAATACAAAACAAGCTTCATGATAAGTACTTTTATTTTATTTATTACCGCCGTGCTAGGCTTTTTGTGCACAACATTAATGTTTGGAAAAAATAAATATCAAGAACATTCCCTGATCAATAAATACCTAATTATTATTACCGCAACAAACACCATACGATTTTTTGTTTATGGGTTTGCACAAGCCTATCCAGAAACGGATATTTCAAAAATCATAACTGTGCTCGATGTTAGCATTATCATGCTGATGCCCTGTTTTTATCTCTACTTTACAAATATTATCTACGAAAGCAAATTCGAACTGTCTAATCTATTACATTTTACAGTGCCATTTTTACTAGGCAGTTTATTTATAACGGCTGTTTGTGTTAATCCTGACCTATCGAACCGGATTAGAAAACTATTTTTTATTACGGTAATTTTATTTTATGTGGTCTATGCAATTTTTGGATTTGTATTGCTCTATAAACACATGTGGCGTCGGAAAACTGTAATCAAGGCAATTCAGAAACAAAATGACTTGATGAAAAATTGGAGTATATTTCTATATGTTTCGTTTATTTTAGTCGTATTGATTCGAGCAACAACAGGCATTTTTGTAAATCAAACGGTTTCATTCAGCAGTCAGCACGTTTGGATTCCAGCATTAGTCTGGATTAGTGTTTTTATAAAAATAATCCTTACCCCAGAAATTCTTTATGGGTATAACTTATTAAACAAAACCATTGATGCTGGCTCAGAAAAGTTAATACTCAATAGCGTATGGAGCATTGAAAGTACTTCAATACCTATTACTAGCAATAAGGATAAAAAACTGGAAAACAAAATGAAACCATTGCTTAGGGTATATCTGCATCAAATAGAAGGACTTTCATTTCATACGCATGCTTTTCGAAATCCAGATTTGAGTATTGAAGATATGGCCGCTGCTTTAAAAATTCCTTCCAGCCACTTTAATTATATTATAAAATACCATTGCAACGAGAGTTTTTCGGATTTTAAAAAAATTATTCGTATTAACGACGCCACCAAATTACTTGAAAATAGATACCTAACTAATCATACCGTAGAATCACTTGCTATAAAAGTGGGTTTCTCATCCTATAATACTTTTATTATTGCTTTTAAAAACATTACCGGCGTGACGGTACAAGAATATGTAAAGCGGTTTTAATTCTCTTAGATAATTAACTCTCGTTCCTTTCCAGATTTTTCCGTCGAGATCGCAAAGAGCGCTCTTTTATGTCCTGCAAAGAAAAACTAGAAGGCAAAGAGTGCTCTTTTATGTCCTGCAAAGAAAAACTAGAAGGCAAAGAGCGCTCTTTTATGTCCTGCAAAGAAAAACTAGAAGGCAAAGAGCGCTCTTTTATGTCCTGCAAAGAAAAACTAGAAGGTAAAGAGCGCTCTTTTATGTCCTGCAAAGAAAAACTAGAAGGCAAAGAGTGCTCTTTTATGTCCTGCAAAGAAAAACTAGAAGGCAAAGAGCGCTGTTTACTGAATCATTTTGAAAAGGTTTAATACAGAAAGTCAAAATTTTTTAAGCTATTTTAAAGACAAAACCCCCTTTAGTTCATTTGAACCAAAGAGGGTTTTTTGAGTTATAAGATATGAGTTAAATCACAACTTATCTCCTAATGCCTATTTTCTAACTAGTCTAATTGCTTTTGAGTTTTCTCCTTGAGCAATCATAACGTTATAGATTCCGGTAGCATAGTTTTGACCTAGAGTAACATTTTCAACTTCTGTTGCATTTACTTCTTTAGTTTCAACTAATTTACCCATCATGTCA
>CAIXNQ010000016.1 GCA_903920835.1 uncultured Bacteroidota bacterium
AATAAATTCGAATTTAAAAAAACCAAAAAAATTATTGTAGATTTGTTAAATGAAAAAACCAAGATTATATTTTGACACTTCAGTTTTTGGTGGAATTTTCGACATCGAATTCCAAAAAGAAACCGAATTGCTTTTTGAAATGGTAAAAAACGGAGAAATCATTTGCGTTTATTCAGATCTTTGCGAATATGAACTCGAAAACGCACCTGAAAAAGTTAAAGAACATTTTTTAAATCTTGACAAAAATCAAACAGAATTTGTTGAAATAACAGAAGAAATTAACCAACTTGCAGAAGAATATATCAAAGAAAAAGTAGTGGGAGAAACAAGTATTGACGATTGCAGACATATTGCCTGTGCTACTTTAAACAAAGTCGATTATTTAGTAAGCTGGAATTTCAAACATATTGTAAATGTTTTTAGAATAAAAAACTACAACGCAATAAACATTAAAAACGGTCACATACAATTAGATATTCGTTCACCAAAAGACATAATAACAAATGAATAATAAAACAAAAAATACAGAAAAAGAGTTTGACACAGTTAAGTTTTTCAGAGAAGTAAAAGAAAAAATCGCAAAAGAAACCAAAGGAATGACTTTTGCTGAATTTAAAGAACAATTAAATAATAGAAAATTAAAATTAGCTAGATAGTATCTATCTCACAAAAACAACAAGCAATCAAAAACTAATTTTGAGTTTTAAACTATAAATTTTAACTCGTCCATCACGGCTCCCTCCCCTTCGGGGAGGGCTGGGGAGGGGAAATTGAGTATCTATTCACAAAAACAACATACAATCAAAAACTAATTTTGAGTTTTAATTCGTCCATCGCGGCTCCCTCCCCTTCGGGGAGGGCTGGGGAGGGGAAATTAAATCATTCACCCCTTTAGCAATTCAATTCCTCCTTTTAGCAATCCAATTCCTCCCTTTAGCAGCTCTAGTCAGTCCTTTATTAATTCAATTCTTGCTTTTAGCTATTCAATTCTTGCCTTTAGTAGCTCTAGTCAGTTCTTTAGAAACTCTAGTTTGTCCTTTAGTAACTAAATTTTAGCTTTTAGCAGCATTAGTCAGTCCTTTAGCAATTCAATTCGGGCTTTTAGTTACTCTAGTCAGTCCTTTAGCAGGACAAAAACCTTTAGCAGGACAAAAACCTTTAGTTGAGATTATACAATTTAAAATAACATAATCTAATATTACAATTCGTGATGTTTCTGGCTAAACTATATTCAATGCTAAATAATTTCATGATTGCAACAACCACCAATTTTATATACTGCCAACTTGTCATAAATTATTGAAATTGCATTATATTTGCAAAACAATAAATGAAAAAATTTGTAGGAATGGAAAAGAAAATTGATGAAGCACAACAAGGCAATACATTAGTTTTAGAGCATCAACCAGAAAACATCAAAAAACTATATATTGAAAGTTATGGTTGTGCAATGAATTTTTCCGACAGCGAAATTGTGGCATCAATATTAACAAACGAAGGCTACAATACAACTAATATTCTTGAAGAAGCAGATTTGGTTTTGGTAAACACCTGCTCCATTCGAGACAAAGCCGAGCAAACCGTTCGCAAACGATTAGAAAAATTCAATGCCGTTAAAAGAACCAATCCAAAGATGAAAGTTGGCGTCTTGGGATGCATGGCAGAACGATTAAAAAGTCAGTTTTTAGAAGAAGAAAAAATAGTAGATTTAGTTGTTGGACCAGATGCCTACAAAGACCTACCAAATCTATTAGCCGAAGTCGATGAAGGTCGCGACGCAATTAACGTGTTGCTATCCAAAGACGAAACCTACGGCGATATTTCTCCAGTCCGTCTTCATTCAAACGGAGTTACGGCTTTTGTTTCAATCACAAGAGGTTGTGATAATATGTGCACCTTCTGCGTTGTTCCATTTACTCGTGGCAGAGAACGTAGCCGTGAGCCGCAAAGTATCATTACAGAAATTCAGAATTTATCAGATAATGGTTTTAAAGAAATCACACTTTTGGGTCAAAATGTAGATAGCTATTTATGGTATGGTGGCGGCTTGAAAAAAGATTTTGATAAAGCTTCAGAAATGCAAATCGCAACAGCAGTTAAATTTGAACATCTACTAGAAATGGTTGCGGTTACTTTTACTAAAATGCGGATTCGTTTTTCAACTTCAAACCCGCAAGACATGCACGAAGAAGTACTTCATGTAATTGCGAAGTATCCAAATATTTGTAAGCATATTCATTTGCCCGTGCAATCCGGAAGCAACAGAATTCTTGCCGAAATGAATCGTTTGCATACCCGCGAAGAATATATGAAATTGATAGACAAAATCAATTCAATCATTCCAAATTGCAGCGTTACTCAAGACATGATAGCCGGATTCCCAACAGAAACTGAGGAAGACCATCAAGACACTTTGTCATTAATGGAATACGTAAAATATAGTTTTGGTTATATGTATGCCTATTCCGAAAGACCAGGAACGCTCGCCGGACGAAAAATGGAAGACGATGTTCCTGAAATAATAAAATTAAGAAGATTACAAGAAATTGTAGATTTACAAAGAATTCATAGTGGTTTTAGAACCAAAGAATTTCTTGGTCAAACCGTAGAAGTATTGGTAGAAAAAACATCAAAAAAGTCAGAAAATGATTTATCTGGAAAAAATTCTCAAAGCATAGTAGTTGTTTTTCCGAGAGAAAACTATAAAATAGGAGATTTTGTGAATGTAAAAATAACCGATTGCACCAGCGGAACATTAATTGGCAAAGCAGTTGGTTATTCTGAAATGAATTAATTTATTGCCACAGATTTAAAAGATTTTCACAGATTTTAAATATTATGGAAGGTTATAGAGAATTAGAAACCTATAAAATTATTGGAATTTGTATGGAAGTTCATAGAAATCTTGGGCCAAGACTTAAGGAAGTCATTTATAAAGATGCTTTAGAAATTGAATTTAAAGAAAATAATATTCCGTTTGAAAGAGAAAAAGAATTTATTATTGAGTATAAAGGTAAAATTTTATCACATAAATTTTACGCAGATTTCATAGTAAATCATGATATTATTCTTGAAGTAAAAGCTGTTAAAGAATTTTCGAACGAGCATATTGCTCAATTAATTAATTATTTAAAACTTGCAAATTCAGAAATTGGATTATTAATAAATTTTCATACAAAATCATTAAAATACAAAAGATATGTTATATAGAATCTGTGAAAATCTTTTAAATCTGTGGCAAAATAAAAAAAATGCCTAAAATGCTAAACAAAATTATGGAATCAATTCAAAATATTAAACAACGATTTGAAATTATTGGAAATGATCCAAAACTAAATCGTGCTATAGAAAAAGCAATTCAAGTGGCACCCACCGACATTTCGGTTTTGGTTGCTGGAGAAAGTGGTGTGGGAAAAGAAAATATCCCAAAAATTATCCATTCGCTTTCTCATAGAAAACACGGGAAATATATCGCCGTAAACTGTGGCGCAATTCCCGAAGGAACCATTGATAGCGAGCTTTTCGGACATGAAAAAGGTTCTTTTACAGGAGCTACAGGAACAAGAGAAGGCTATTTTGAAGTGGCAAACGGAGGAACGATTTTTCTTGACGAAGTAGGAGAATTGCCATTAACAACTCAAGTTCGTTTGCTTCGAGTATTAGAAAATGGAGAATTTATCAAAGTTGGTTCGTCTCAAGTTCAAAAAACTAATGTTCGTATTGTTGCTGCAACCAACGTTAACCTATTCAATGCCATCGAAAAAGGAAACTTTAGAGAAGATTTGTATTACAGACTTAGCACAGTAGATATTTCATTGCCACCACTTCGAGAGCGAAAAGATGATATTCATTTATTATTTAGAAAATTTGCCTCAGATTTTGCTCATAAATACAAAATGCCTCCATTAAAGCTAACTGATCAAGCCGTTGTTGTTTTACAAAAATTCAGATGGAGTGGCAATATTCGGCAACTTCGAAACGTTGCAGAACAAATTTCTGTATTAGAAACCCAACGCGAAATTACTGCAACAACACTTCAATCTTATTTGCCAAATGAAGGCTCAAATTTACCTTCTGTAATTAAAGATAGAAAATCAGAAAGCGATTTCAGTACAGAAAGAGATATTTTATACAAAGTACTCTTTGATATGAAAAGTGATCTTAATGATTTGAAAAAGCTCACTTTAGAACTCATGAAAAACGGTGCTAAAAGTCAGGATATTAATCCTAATTTGATTCAGAAAATTTATGGAAACAAAGATTTAGAAAGTGAAATTTCATTTGAAGAAACAACTCCAAATAATTTATACAAAACAGATAACGAAGATGATGATTTTCAAGAAAACGAAGATAATTATCTGTTTGCAGAAACCGTAGAAGAAGAAGAAGTTTTAAAACTCGAGCAAAAAGAAATTGAACTCATCAAAAAGTCGCTTGAAAAAAATAAAGGCCGTAGAAAAGCAGCTGCAAATGAATTAGGGATTTCAGAAAGAACACTTTACAGAAAAATAAAACAATTCGATTTGTAGATTTTAAAATATAAAAAATGAAAAATTTATCACTATTATTAATTATTATTTTTGTTCTATCACTTTCTGGATGTTCCGTTTACAATTTTACTGGAACAGGAAAAATTGATGCTAAAACATTTCAAGTAAACAATTTTCAAAACAACGCAGCATTAGTTGAACCTGGAATCGACCGAACTTTTACACAAAAATTACAAAATTTAATTCAAAATCAAACCAACTTGAACTTAACAAGTTCTGGGGGAGATTTGCTTTATGAAGGTGAAATAACCGATTATAGAATTAGCCCAATGACCGCGACTGCTGATCAGAAAGCATCTCAAAATAGATTGACAGTTACCATTATGGTTCATTTTTCAAATAAAAATAAAGAGAAAGATAATTTTGACAAACGATTCTCTTTTTTTTATGATTTTGATGGAACTTCACAATTGATTGGAAGTAAGCTAAACGATGCGTTAGATATTATTTTTGAAAGAATTACACAAGATATTTTTAACGATTCACTCGCAAAATGGTAGTTATGAATGTAACCGAATTTACTTTACTTTTAAACAAACCAGATGCAATTAACGATAAACAAACAATTGCTTTAGAAAAAGTTCTGGTTGATTTTCCTTATTTTCAGAGCGCAAGAGCTATGAGATTAAAAGGACTTTACAATCAAGATAGTTTCAGATATAATTTTGAATTAAAAAAAACAGCTGCGCATACCACAGATCGATCTGTGCTATTTGATTATATCACCTCTGATTTTTTTAAAATAATTAAAAAAGGACTTTACGAACAAAAATTAGCCGAATTATTAGAAATAGATGTCTTTGACAGTGAAATTGTATCGAATTCATTTGATAATCAAATCCGTCAAGAAAGCAATTCTGTAGTTCAAAATGAATCTGCTATTTCTAATTTAGAAAGTGAAACTGCTTCAGAAAATCTTCAAATTGGAAAACCTTTGTCCTTTTCAAAAGACGAAAAACACTCTTTTCAAGAATGGCTTCAGTTATCGAAAATACGCCCAATTGTTCGAGAAAATAAAGAAGTTAACGATCCACCAGAATCAGAAAAAAGTAAGAAAAATGAATTGATAGATAAGTTTATAGAGTCAAATCCAAAAATCCCATCAATTTCAAAAAGTCTTGCAGATTCTAATGTAATTAAACCTCAAGAAGAGGCTACCACACATTTAATGACCGAAACTTTAGCAAAGGTTTATCTGGAGCAAAAGAAATATCAAAAGGCAATTCAAGCCTATCAAATATTAATTTTGAAATATCCAGAAAAAAGTAGTTTATTTGCAAACCGAATTTCGGATATAAAAATATTACAACAAAATAACATTTAATTAAGATAAGTATGTTTTCAATTTTTTTAGTTTTAATAACAATAGTTTGCTTTTTGCTAATTGTAGTAATTATGGTTCAAAACCCTAAAGGTGGTGGTTTATCTTCATCATTAGGAGGTTCTACTCAATTGGGTGGTGTTCAAAAAACAACCGATTTTTTAGACAAAAGCACTTGGACTTTAGGAGCTGTATTATTGGTATTAATTCTATTGTCAAGTTTAAGTTTTATTAGCAATGACGCTAAACCAAAAGTTCTAGATACAAAAGAAACAGTTGCACCAAAAACAACTAACAAAACTATAGGAAACCCAGCCGAAAAAGCTGCTCCAGCCACAGAAAAGAAATAATGTCTTAGATACTTAATAATTAAATGCCAGCTTGACAAAGTTGGCATTTTTTTTAGGTAAAAATGTCAGTCAATTTGACTTGGCATAATTTATGATTGAATAGTCTCAAACAAATAAATTAATATTTTAAAATAAATTGTATTATGGCATTAAACATTAAACCGCTATCAGATCGAGTTCTTATTGAACCTGTAGCAGCAGAAACACAAACAGCTTCTGGAATTTTTATTCCTGATACTGCAAAAGAAAAACCTCAAAAAGGAACCGTTGTTGCTGTGGGCAATGGCAAAAAAGATTTTACAATGACAGTGAAAATCGGTGACACCGTACTTTACGGAAAATATGCAGGAACCGAATTAAAACTTGAAGGTAAAGATTATCTAATTATGCGTGAAGACGATATTTTAGCAATTATCTAAGATTATTTAAAAATTAATTAAATTAACAAACTTAAAGTCAAAAAAAATGGCAAAAGATATTAAATTCGACATTGAAGCACGTGATGGTTTAAAACGTGGAGTTGACGCTTTGGCAAACGCAGTAAAAGTTACTCTTGGACCAAAAGGTCGTAATGTAATCATAGGAAAGTCTTTCGGAGGACCTAATGTTACTAAAGACGGTGTAACTGTTGCAAAAGAAATTGAATTAAAAGATCCTTTAGAAAACATGGGAGCTCAAATGGTAAAAGAAGTGGCTTCTAAAACCAATGATCTTGCTGGCGACGGAACTACAACTGCAACTGTTTTAGCTCAGGCTATCGTTAAAGAAGGGCTCAAAAACGTAGCTGCTGGAGCAAACCCAATGGATCTTAAAAGAGGAATAGACAAAGCTGTAGAAGCTATTGTTGCTGATTTAGGAAAACAATCTCAAGAAGTTGGTAGTTCTTCTGACAAAATTAAACAAGTTGCTTCAATTTCTGCAAACAACGACGAAGTAATTGGCGAATTAATTGCTAATGCTTTTGCAAAAGTAGGTAAAGAAGGTGTCATTACTGTTGAAGAAGCTAAAGGAACCGATACTTATGTAGATGTTGTAGAAGGAATGCAGTTTGATAGAGGATATTTATCTCCTTATTTCGTTACAAATCCTGAAAAAATGAATGTTGATTTAGACAATCCATACATTCTTTTATACGACAAAAAAGTTTCTTCTTTAAAAGAATTACTTCCAGTTCTTGAACCAGTAGCTCAATCAGGAAAACCTTTGTTGATTATCGCCGAAGATGTTGACGGAGAAGCATTATCTACTTTAGTTGTTAATAAATTAAGAGGTGCGTTAAAAATTGCTGCTGTAAAAGCTCCAGGTTTTGGCGACAGAAGAAAAGCGATGCTAGAAGATATTGCAATATTGACTGGTGGAACTGTAATTGCAGAAGAAAGTGGTTATACGCTTGAAAATGCTACTCTTGAAATGTTAGGAACTGCCGAAAAAGTGACCATCGACAAAGACAATACTACTATTGTTAACGGTGCTGGTTCAGCCGACTTGATTAAAAATAGAGTAAACCAAATCAAAGGTCAAATGGAAACTACGACTTCTGATTATGATAAAGAAAAATTGCAAGAACGTTTGGCTAAATTAGCTGGTGGAGTTGCAGTACTTTATGTTGGAGCAGCTTCTGAAGTTGAAATGAAAGAGAAAAAAGATCGTGTTGATGATGCGCTTCATGCCACACGTGCTGCTGTAGAAGAAGGAATTGTAGCAGGTGGTGGTGTTGCATTACTTAGAGCAAAAGCTTCCTTACTTTCATTAACAACTGAAAATCCTGACGAAGTTACAGGTATTCAAATTATTGCTCGTGCAGTTGAATCTCCATTGCGAACTATTGTTGAAAATGCAGGTTTAGAAGGTTCTGTGGTTGTTGCAAAAGTTGCCGATGGTTCTGGGAATTTTGGTTACAA
>CAIXNQ010000017.1 GCA_903920835.1 uncultured Bacteroidota bacterium
AAGAGCTGATTAAAGAAACCTATTCCGGAATTATTTACGTTCCGATTTCGACCAAAAACAATTGGAAAAATATTCAATTTATTGCCAACGAAAGCCCCAGTAGTTCGTTTTTAGAAAAAACCGAAGCCACATTATCTAATCGGATTACAAAAATTAATTTAGAAAAATCAAATCTAGACACACTGGCAATTCAAAAAGCGCAAGCAAATATTGCAATTAGTGTTGCCAAACCTTCTGGAGAAGCTTCTTTGAAAGGTTTAAACGAAATTAAAATCGCAATTGGTGGCGCTTTTGGTTACTTAATTATGATGTTTATTGTGATTTATGGCAACATGGTTATGCGGAGTGTTATTGAAGAAAAGACCAATCGAATTATTGAAATTATTATTTCGTCAGTGAAACCATTTCAATTAATGATTGGAAAGATTATCGGCACGTCGTTAGCCGGAGTAATGCAGTTTATAATCTGGGCAATTCTTGGAATAACATTAATGATTGCTGCCAATACTTTTTTAGGAATTAATGCCAGCCCGACCAACCGCATTCCGCCCGAAATGATGCATGGTGTCGAGCAACAATACAGCACTTCTGCCCTACTCTATCTCAACGAAATTAGGAGTTTGCCAATTGGCACTATTCTGATTTGCTTTGTTATTTATTTTATCGGTGGTTTTTTTCTTTACAGTTCGTTCTATGCTTCAATCGGTGCTGCTGTTGATAGCGAAACCGATTCGCAACAATTTTTATTACCTATCATCATGCCTTTAATTTTGGGGGTTTATATTGGTTTCTTTACAGTAATGAACGACCCGCATGGCACTATAGCAACCGTTTTTTCAATCATTCCATTAACTTCACCAATAGTTATGTTGATGCGAATACCTTTTGGAGTGCCTTGGTGGCAATTGGTGCTATCAATAACGTTGCTGTTTAGCACTTTTCTATTAGTAGTTTTATTCGCCTCCAAAATCTATAGAGTCGGAATATTAATGTATGGCAAGAAACCAACTTGGAAAGAGTTGTATAAATGGATGAAGATGTAGGTTAGATTGATTGTATTATTTATCATAGTATAAAATAGATTGTTCTAAAGTTAATTTCTTAAATCCCCAACAACTACTATTTCGGTTTTGTTAATAAGTAACTGATTTTATTTCAAAATTTAGGTAACTATATAAATCCTATTCACGAAATTTGCGCCTTAAATTTTAGAGCAATAAAATCAAAATGAAAATACATAATTTTAGCGCAGGACCGAGCATACTAGCCCAAGAAGTAATTAATCAAACCGCAGCCGCCATATTAAATTTCAATAATTCAGGTTTATCTATTTTAGAAATTTCACATCGAAGCAAAGATTTTGTTGCCGTAATGGACGAAGCCCGCGCGCTTGCCTTAGAACTTTTAGATTTAAAAGACAAAGGCTATCAAGCATTATTTTTGCAAGGCGGAGCAAGTTTAGAGTTCTTGATGGCACCTCAAAACCTAATGAAAATAAACGGAAAAGCCGCCTATTTAGAAACAGGAACCTGGGCAGCAGGCGCCATCAAAGAAGCCAAACTTTTTGGAGAAACTATTGTTGTTGCTTCTTCAAAAGATAAAAACTTTAATTACATCCCCACCAATTATGAGGTGCCCGCAGATGCAGATTATTTTCACTGCACGAGCAACAACACCATCTTTGGAACTCAAATCAAGACTTTTCCAGAGCTAGACATGCCTATAGTTTGCGACATGAGTTCTGATATATTTTCAAGAACATTAGATTTTTCTAAATTCGATTTAATCTATGCTGGAGCTCAGAAAAACCTTGGACCTGCAGGAACAACTCTTGTTATCGTTAAAGAAGAAATCCTAGGAAAATCTGGAAGAACTATCCCTAGCATGCTCGATTATGAAAAACACATCAAGGCAGAAAGCATGTATAACACGCCATCTGTTTTACCAATCTACAGCTCATTGTTGACTTTAAGGTGGATCAAAGAAAAGGGCGGCATTGGAGCTTTTGAAAAAATGAACAACGAAAAAGCTAACTTATTATATAACGAAATCGACCGCAATCCTTTGTTTTCTGGAACGGCAGCTGTGGCAGACAGAAGTAACATGAACGCAACCTTCTTATTAAATGACGAAAATCATGCTGCAACATTCGATAGCCTCTGGAAAGCAGCCGGAATTTCTGGTTTAGCTGGACATCGTTCTGTGGGCGGATATCGTGCTTCAATGTATAACGCATTGCCTATCGAAAGCGTACAAGTTTTGGTTGATGCTATGCAAAAATTAGAAAGCAGCATCTAAAAATATCATTAATAATAATTTAATATAGTCAATAAAATGAAAGTATTAGCAAATGACGGCATTTCTGACAGTGGCATAAAAGCTTTAGAAGCCGCAGGATTTGAAGTAATCACCACAAAAGTAGCTCAAGAACAAGTCGCAAATTTCATCAATGCCAATCAAGTTAGCGTGGTTCTAGTTCGCAGTGCAACCAAGATAAAACAAGATATTATTGACGCTTGTCCATCGCTAAAAATTATAGGTCGTGGAGGCGTTGGCATGGATAATATTGACGTTGCTCATGCCAAATCAAAAGGAATTCACGTAATCAACACGCCAGCATCTTCGTCAGAATCGGTTGCTGAGTTGGTATTTGCGCATCTCTTTACGGGCGTTCGTTTTTTGCATGATTCCAACAGAAATATGCCGCTAGAAGGCGATTCAAACTTTAACGGATTGAAAAAAGCTTATGCTAACGGAATTGAATTGCGTGGCAAAACAATCGGAATTATTGGTTTTGGACGCATTGGTCAAGCTGTAGCAAAAATGGCTTTAGGTTTGGGAATGAAAGTCATTGCTTCAGACAAATTTGTTAAAGATGCAACCGTTCAAGTTAGTTTCTATAATGGAGAATCGGTATCATTTTCTATTGCAACTGAACCCATGGAAAGTGTTCTTCAAAATGCAGACTTCATTACGCTTCATGTACCTGCACAAGAGGGCTACGTACTTTCAAAACCTGAGTTTAACTTAATGAAAGACAATGTCGGAATTGTAAATTGTGCTAGAGGAGGCGTTATCAATGAAGTAGATTTGGTCGAAGCATTAGACCACGGCAAAGTACTCTTTGCTGGATTAGACGTTTTTGACAACGAACCAACTCCAGCAGTTCAATTATTAATGCACCCAAAGATTTCATTAACGCCACATATTGGCGCAGCAACCGATGAAGCCCAAGACCGCATCGGCACTGAACTTGCAGAACAAATAATCAATATATTGACAAAATAGAAAGTCGTTATATTTTGTAGAACAATAAAGATATACTACTTTCGCACCCGAAAAAACTTAACAAAATAATTCAAAATGGCAACAAACAGAACATTTACAATGATTAAACCAGATGCAGTTGCAAATGGTCATATCGGAAACATTTTAGCAATGATTACAAATGCTGGTTTCAAAATAGTATCTTTAAAATTAACTCAAATGACCGTTGCAGATGCCAAAGCATTTTATGCAGTTCATGCCGAAAGACCTTTTTATGGCGAGTTGGTAGAATTTATGTCAAGAGGACCAATAGTTGCTGCTATCTTAGAAAAAGAAAACGCAGTCAATGATTTCCGAACATTAATCGGAGCTACAAATCCTGCCGAGGCAGCCGATGGAACTATCCGTAAAGCTTATGCAACTTCAATCGGAGAGAATGCAGTTCACGGTTCAGATAGCGATGAGAATGTGGCTATCGAAAGTGCTTTCCATTTTTCAGGAAGAGAGCAGTTCTAGGATTTAAAACATACATTAAATCCCATTTCTAAATAGAAATGGGATTTTTTTATTATAAAAAAACCACCAAATAGCAATTGCTAAATGGTGGTTTTATTATGTTTTAATCAATCACTTCAATAGGATTGATTATTGTTTAATCAATTAATCGAAATTAGTTTTTGATACAACGAACAGAATATCCGCCAGCACGAC
>CAIXNQ010000018.1 GCA_903920835.1 uncultured Bacteroidota bacterium
CTCTTGTCGGGCAGTCCAATATCGAGCAAAATCAGGTCGGGCAGGTGGTTAATCGCCATCAAGATGCCTTGCTTTCCCGTTTCGGCAGTCAAAACTTTATAGTTGTTGCTTTCGAGCACAATTTCAAGTAGTTTTCTAATCGGAGCTTCGTCGTCAATGACTAATATGTTGGTTTTATTCATTGTTAAGGTGGTTTATAAAAGTGGTTTGGGCAGGAATTTGCATCAAAAACGTTGCACCACCATCAGTATTTGTTGTTGCCAAAATAGTTCCTTTGTGGGCTTCAATAAAACCTTTTACTATCGACAATCCGAGTCCGCTGCCACCTGTTTTTGTATTGGAACCACGATAAAATTTATCGAAAATTAGCTGCGTTTCGGTGGTCGAAAAGCCTTTTCCGTTGTCGATTACTGCCAATTCAATTCCATAATCTGTATCTTTTGCAGTGATGGTAATCGTTGATGAATTTGGTGTATAAAGCAAAGCATTTTGAATTAGATTGAGCAAAACTTCTTCCATCAGACCAGCGTCTAACATAAAAAGCGGCAATCGGTCATTGGCATTATAAACCACTGCATGATGTTCAATATCTGAAAAATATTTTTGAATCACGCCATAAATCAATTCGTTGAAATCGCACCAATCGAGTTTGGGTTGCAACATTCCAGTTTCGAGACGGCTCATGTTTAAAAGGTTTTCGACCTGTCGGTTGAGTCGATAGCTAGCTTTGTCAATCTCTTCGAGCAAAGCTTCACGATGATGGGCTGCTACTACAGCGTCAGAAATTCTGAGTGTATCAACCGCACCAATTATAGTAGCAATTGGGGTTCGCAATTCGTGCGAGAGCGAATTGAGCAAGGTGTTGTATAACTTAATTGTGTTTTCTTTTTCTTCTTTATCTCTCGATGCGCTTTCGGCTTTTCTGATTTTAAATGTCAGCATAGCATTGATTAATGCAATAACAATGTACATAAAAAACAGCAACACTTCTTTTGAACTCGAAATATGAAAAGTGTAAAGTGGTTTTAGAAAAAAGAAATTTAGAATCAAACCGCTCAAGATTGCAGCGACCAAAACGGGCAAAATATCAAATTGAATAGCGAGCAACGAAACGGTCATTAATAGCAAAAGTGCTACCACGTTAAAATCAAGATTTCCGATAAAAAAACACGACCCAGCAACGATGAGCACCAACGAAATGCTGATAACAAATTGATTGTAGCGTGTTTTTATTAATTTGATTTTAGATTCCAATAGTGTTGATTTTGACTAACCTATTACTGTTAATTTCGCAAACCTTAGCAACAATTTTTTGATGCCGCCAACTTCAAAACGGATTTCGGCTTTTTTGTCGGCACCAACGCCTTCGATATTGATAATTTCTCCTTTGCCAAAACGTTCGTGCATGATGATGTTTCCTGCAATTAGTTTGTTGTCAAACAAATTAGCACTAACATTGTTTTCGTTGCTCGACATTGGTTTTAGTTTTCTAATTTGAACCGATGGTTTGGGTTCGTTAGAAGTTAAATAGGCTGGGGGAGTGCCCGCTGTGGGTTTTGTGAGGCGCAATTTAGACTTGTCAACATCTCCAAAAATGTCATTATCAATCATTGGTTTATAGCGATAATTATTTTCTTCGGGAGTTAAATACTCTAAATATTGGCTGTCTATTTCTTCAATAAATCGTGATGGTTCGCTATCGGAAAGTTTTCCCCAGCGATAGCGAGATAGGGCATAGGTCAAATAAGCCTGTTTCTCTGCACGAGTCAAGGCAACATAAAAAAGGCGCCGTTCTTCTTCGAGTTCGCTCCGGGTGCTCATACTCATCGCGCTCGGAAAAAGGTCTTCTTCCATGCCGACTACAAAAACATAAGGAAATTCTAAGCCTTTGGCTAGGTGGATTGTCATTAGCGCAACTCGGTCATCATCGCCAGTGTCTTTGTCGAGATCGGTGGCTAGGGCAACGTCTTCAAGAAATTCCGAAAGTGCTCCACGCATGCCGTCAATTTCTTTTTGACCTTCAATAAAATCTTTGATACCGTTGAGGAGTTCTTCAATATTTTCAATACGTGTAATCCCTTCGGGAGTACCGTCTTTTTTTAATTCTTGAATCAATCCCGTTTTTTTGGTGACATGTTCAGCCAAATAAAATGCATCTTGGTTTTCGTTAATGACCTGAAAACTCTGAATCATGGTCACGAAATCTTGCAGTTTTAGCTTGGTGTTGCTGTTCAACTTCAAATCTATTTTGTCAATGTTTTGCATCACTTCAAAAATAGATCGTTTGTAATGATTGGCAGCAATGGTCAGCTTTTCAATGGTAGTATCGCCAATGCCTCGCGCAGGATAATTAATAACTCTGATTAAAGCTTCTTCGTCTTTCGGATTAATAACCAAACGAAGGTAGCAAAGCACGTCTTTGATTTCCTTGCGTTGATAAAACGATAATCCGCCAAAAATTCGATACGGAATGTCACGTTTGCGCAGCGCATCTTCCATAGCTCTCGATTGTGCATTGGTTCGATATAAAATCGCAAATTGATTATTCATCAATTGGTTTTGCATTTTCTGTTCCCAGATGGTTGCTGCCACAAATCGACCTTCTTCGCCATCCGTGATGCTGCGGTGCACTTTAATTTTTGAACCAAAATCATTGGCGGTCCAAACAACTTTGTCGAGCTTGGTTTTGTTTTTGTCAATTATCGAATTTGCCGCTTCCACAATGTTCTTCGTGGAGCGATAATTTTGTTCGAGTCTGTAGGTTTTTACACCTTCATAATCTTTCTGAAAGTTCAGAATATTGTTGATGTTGGCACCTCTAAAGGCATAGATACTTTGTGCATCATCGCCCACCACACAAATGTTTTGAAAACGGTCTGAAAGTGCACGAACAATTAAATACTGAGAATGATTGGTGTCCTGGTACTCATCGACTAAAATATATCGAAAACGGTTTTGATATTTCGCCAACACATCTGGAAAACGGTTGAGCAACTCATTTGTTTTTAGCAGCAAATCGTCAAAATCCATTGCGCCCGATTTAAAACAACGCTCTACATAGTTTTGATATATCTCTCCAATTCGAGGTTTTTTTGCCATCGCGTCTGCTTCTTGCAATTCAGGATTGTTGAAATAGGCTTTAACGGTGATTAGACTGTTTTTATAAGAAGAAATTCTGCCCAAAATTTGCTTTGGTTTGTAAATATCTTTGTCTAATTGCATTTCTTTAATAATTGCCGAGAGCAATCGCACCGAGTCTTGCGTATCATAAATCGTAAAGTTAGAAGGATAACCCAATTTGTCGGCTTCGGCTCTAAGAATTCGAGCAAAAACCGAGTGAAATGTTCCCATCCAAAGATTTTTTGCCTCGCCCGAACCTACGATTTCAGCAATTCTACCCTTCATTTCTCTAGCAGCTTTATTCGTAAAAGTAAGCGCAAGAATACTAAACGAATCGACGCCTTGACTCATCAAATAAGCAATTCTAACCGTGAGCACTCTGGTTTTTCCAGAACCTGCACCAGCAATAATAATCATTGGGCCGTCTTTTTGGAGCACTGGCAGTTGTTGCGCTTCGTTGAGTTGATTGATGTAATGCTGCATTTATCTCTTTTTTTTAAGGATTACAAAAATAGGAATTTAGAACGAAGTACACGAAATAGTTTTTAGATTCTGAAATTAAGAG
This sequence comes from uncultured Bacteroidota bacterium, assembly GCA_903920835.1. Lineage (GTDB taxonomy): Bacteria > Bacteroidota > Bacteroidia > Flavobacteriales > Flavobacteriaceae > Flavobacterium. Next base: position 3,686 of record CAIXNQ010000018.1, read on the forward strand.
TTTATCTAAGGATTAAAGCAATATTTAGTTATTTAATAATCAAGTTTAAATACTTTCAAATTGTAGCATTTTTAAATAATGCCTATATTTGCCAGCTTAAATCAATAATCCATGCAACTTTCCGAACAAGAAATCATTAGAAGAGAAAAACGAAGCGCCCTTCGTGCGCTCGGCATTAATCCCTATCCCGCAGATTTATTTGCTGTAAACCATACTTCAAAGCAAATTAAATCCACTTTTGAAGAAGGCAAAACCGTGATTATTGCTGGTCGATTAATGAGTGTTCGAGATCAAGGAAAAGCCTGTTTTGCTGAGTTGCAAGACAGCGAAGGCAGGATTCAACTCTACTTTAATCGCGATGTGCTTTGCACTAGCGAAGACAAAACGCTCTACAATCAAGTTTTTAAAAAACTAACCGACTTGGGCGATTTTATCGGAATTGAAGGCGAATTATTTACTACAAAAGTTGGTGCTCAATGTGTACGAGTAGATGATTTTAAAATATTGAGCAAAACATTACGACCGCTTCCATTACCAAAAGTAGATGAAGACGGAAAAGTACACGATGCCTTTAACGACGCCGAGTTGCGCTACCGTATGCGCTATGTTGATTTGGTTGTCAATCCTCAGGTGAAAGAAGTTTTTATCAAAAGAACCAAATTATTCACCGCTATGAGAACCTTTTTTAATAATGCAGGTTATATGGAGGTTGAAACACCCGTATTGCAATCTATTGCCGGTGGTGCGGCTGCAAGACCGTTCATTACACATCACAACAGTTTGGACATTCCGCTCTATATGCGAATTGCAAATGAATTATATTTAAAAAGATTGATTGTTGGCGGTTTTGACGGCGTTTATGAGTTTTCTAAAAACTTCAGAAATGAAGGAATGGACCGAACCCACAACCCAGAATTTACTGCAATGGAAATTTATGTAGCCTATAAAGACTACAACTGGATGATGGAATTTACAGAGAATTTATTGGAATATTGCGCCAATGAAGTCAATGGAACAACCGAGGCTACTTTTGGCGAACACAAAGTCAACTTTAAAGCGCCTTATGCTCGAGTAACGATGACCGATGCCATCAAAAACTTCACTGGATTTGATATTAGCAACAAAAATGAAGCTGAATTATTTGAAGTTGCTAAATCTATGGGAATTGCCGTTGACGAAACCATGGGCAAAGGAAAATTGATTGACGAAATTTTTGGAGCTAAATGCGAAGGTAACTTTATTCAACCAACGTTTATTACAGATTATCCTAAAGAAATGTCGCCCTTGTGCAAAGAACACCGCGACAATCCTGAACTTACAGAACGTTTTGAATTGATGGTTTGCGGCAAAGAAATAGCCAATGCCTATTCAGAATTAAATGATCCAATTGACCAAAGAGAGCGTTTTGAAGCGCAATTAAAACTTGCCGAACGTGGCGATGACGAAGCAACCCAATTTATTGACAACGATTTCTTGAGAGCTTTAGAATATGGAATGCCACCTACTTCAGGACTCGGAATCGGTATGGATCGTTTGATTATGTTTTTAACCAACAACGCTTCTATTCAAGAGGTTTTGTTTTTTCCACAAATGCGACCAGAGAAAAAAGTCCCAGAAATGAGTGCAGATGAATTAGAAATATTCACTATCGTTGAATCAAGCGAGAAAGTACTTTTGTCTGAAGTAAAAGAAAAATCTGGTTTTAGTGGAAAAAAATGGGATACATCCATAAAATCAATGACTTCAAAAGGCTTTTTAAAAGTTACAAAAACAGATGATGGCTTGTTTCTAGAATTGAAATAAACCATTATAGACTTGAAGTAGATTGGTTTATTAGACATACTAAAAGTCATTATATTTGATATAATAAACCGCAAACTTGCAATTGTTATTGAATCCAATATGTTCAATAAAACAATTTGTGAATTTGCGGTAATTTTTTTTAGAAATTAAAAGACAGATTCATTAAATTGTTTCTTCTAAACTGTTTATTTGTTCAATAATTCAAAATTAAAGTTTTTATTTTTCTAATAATTATTCAATTTAACATTGGTCAAGAAACTCCCAGTGTAATTAAAAATTTATTACATAATTTTTTATTTTAGAATCAATCAAAAACTTATATTTACTTTTTTAAACAACAGGCAATTTTTCTACTTAAATAAAGATGGAAGAAATTAAAAACAAGTCTATTTTTGATCAAGAATCTGAAATTATCGAGCCGCAACTCAATATTTTAGTCACTACCGACGAAGACGACGATAGACCCGTATATATTGCAGGAAATTTTAACAATTGGCGCACCCAAGATAAGGCTTTTGAGCTTGAAAAAATAGGTCAAGGCTTGTATCATTATAAGTTTGATGCCGATTTTAAATATCCAGAACCAATGCTTTATAAATTCACAAAAGGCGATTGGAGCGAGGTTGAAATCGACAAATATGGCAATAAAACCGACAACAGATCTTGCAGCCAAAAAGCAGGCATTCGCAAAGAACATGTTTTTAAATGGCGACGAAATTGGCTTCCTTTTAAACCCAGTTTCTTGCCGATTGTAAAATTAATTTCAGAGCAGTTTGAGATTCCGCAACTCAATAAAACTAGAAGGGTTTGGGCACTTTTGCCTCACGATTATGAAGAATCTTTGGCACATTATCCGGTTTTATACTTGCAAGATGCGCAAAATTTATTTAACGAAAACGCCCAATATGGCAATTGGGAAATAGATAAAAAACTGGCAGTAATGTCAGAATATAACATCGGAAAAATTATTGTCATTGCTATTGAACACGCCGAACAAGACCGAATTAAAGAATATAATGTAGGTAAAACTGTCCTCGGTTCTGGGCAAGGAAAAAAATACATCAGATTCATTACCGACACGCTAAAACCATTTGTTGACAAAGAATTTAGAACCAAACCAGAGCGAGAATTTACAGGAATTGGCGGCAGCTCAATGGGCGGATTGGTCAGCATTTTCAGCGGATTGATGTATCCAGAAGTCTATGGCAAACTAATGATTTTCTCGCCATCGCTGTGGGTTATTCCAAAAATGAATTTCAATACTATCGAATTTTCTGAACCTGGCGACACCTCAATTTATCTTTATGCTGGCGGCGACGAAAGCGCCACAATGATTGAACATGTTAAAAAGTTCAAGAAAAACATGATTAAAAATGAATTTGTCACCGACAAAATGAAAATAAATCTTAGCATCAACAACGAAGGAAAACACAACGAAACGTATTGGAGCGACGAGTTTCCAAAAGCAATCGAATGGCTCTTTTTTAAAACAAACAAAACACATGAAAACTAAAATCAGCATTGATTACAGTCAATTTAATGGCACATTTATAATTCCCGTTATTGAAACCAACGAAAAAAACTTAGTACCTATAACTTTTCAAGAGGTTTCTGTCTCTTCTAAACTGTTTTATGGCAAAAAAGACACACATTATATAGCCGAAAATAACAACTCCATTTATTTATTTATCGGTCTCGGAAAAACAACTGATTATGCTTCAATAAAAAAAATAACCAGACGCATTGCCTCCAAACAAAAATCTGTTTTAGATCATCACGTAGGGTTTGTAGTTCCGCAATCATTTACTGCTGATTTGGTTGAAGCAGCGGTTTCAGGACTTTATTTAGGTACTTATCAACTTGGTCACTTCAAAAAAAACGAACTACATCCGTTTTTGAATACTAATTTTGAATTAGAAATTTTCTCTGAAACAAATTATAATAATGCCGCTGAAAAAGGAATAAAAATTGCTCAAGCCCAGATCGAAGTAATGAATTTAGTCGATCTGCCACCAAATGTTGTCACTCCCGAGTATTTGTCGAAATGGGCAACCAATACTGGAAATAAATATGGCTTTAAAACAGAAATATTCAATCGTGCTGAGTGCGAAGCGCATAATCTAAATGCCTTTATTGCAGTAGGAAAAGGAAGCCAAAACGAAATGCAATTTGTCATTATGACTTATGTGCCAGAGGTTGTTGATAGCAAAACCAAACACATTGGGTTGGTTGGCAAAGGCATTACTTTCGACACGGGCGGGCTAAATATTAAAACCGCAGGAATGCTTCACATGAAATGCGATATGGCTGGTGGAGGCGCAGTTTTTGGAGCTATGCAACTCATAGCCGATTTAAAATTGCCAGTAAAAGCAACTGCAATCGTTCCGTGTTGCGAAAACGCTGTCGATGCTAAATCTTTTCTTCCGAGCGATGTTATTTCAAGCTATAGCGGACATTCAATTGAAATTATTGACACAGATGCCGAAGGCAGATTAATACTTGCCGACGGGATTTCTTATTTGATAAAAAACTACAAACCCGATACGGTGGTTGATATTGCAACATTAACTGGCAGCAGCGTTGGAACTTTTGGTTATGAGTGTGGCGCATTATTCACAAACAATAAGTCAGTTTGCGAAAAACTGCAACAAACAGGCGACCTAATAGGTGAACGATTATGGCAGTTGCCTCTTTGGGACAGCTATAAATCAGATATTGAGAGCGACATTGCTGATGTCAAAAATTACAGCGGAAAACCAGTAGCAGGTGCTATTAGTGCTGCTAAATTTTTAGAATTTTTCACAGAAGAGCATACTGCGTGGGCACATCTCGACATTGCTGGAGTTGCTTTTGGCGATGATGAATTTGCAAAAAGCAAACACGCCACGGCTTATGGAGTTCATTTATTAGCTAAATTTATAGAATCTTTTTAATCAATTTATAACAATTTTAATTTCAGAAATCATGGAAAACACTACCAAAACTTTCGTTTGCATCTCCAATTATTTTAAAGGAGCCGACTTTTTAATTGAATTGAAAAAATTAGGTAATAAAGTGTTCCTGATTACTTCTGAAAAACTAAAAGACAAGCCATGGCCTTTTAATTCTATTGATGAAATTTTCTATATGTCTGGTCAAGATATCGATTGGAATTTAGAGCACTTACTGCTTGGTGTTGGTGGTTTAATGAAAAACAATAAAATTGATGGCATAATAGCCCTTGACGATTTTGATGTAGAAAAAGCAACCTATTTAAGAGAAAACCTCAGAATTGACGGCATGGGGCAGACTACTGGTCGCTATTTTAGAGATAAACTTGCAATGCGAATGAGAGCAAAAAGCTGTGGAATTTCAAACCCAAAATTCTGTTCGTTGTTCAATGACCACGACATAAATAAATTTGCCGACACTATTCCTGCGCCTTGGGTTTTGAAACCACGGTCAGAAGCATCTGCCTCTGGAATTATTAAAGTGCATAACAAAGAAGATTTATGGATGCACATTAACGAAATGGGCAACAACCGTTTTAAATATTTGGTAGAACAATTCCGACCAGGCGCAGTCTATCACTGTGATAGTTTAATCTTAGACGGTAAAATTATTTTCAGTATTACTTCAAAATATTTGGCAACGCCAATGGAAATTTCTCAAGGTGGTGGAATATTTAGAAGTGCAAATATTCCTTACAATTCAGAAGATGATAAAGCAATTAAAAAAGTAAACGAACAAGTAATCAAAGGATTTGGTTTGAAACATGGTGCGGCACATTCTGAATATATCAAATGCAATGAGGACGGAAAAATTTACTTTCTAGAAACTTCATCACGAGTTGGAGGTGCGCATCTTGCCGAAATGGTCGCAGCGGCATCTAATATTAATTTGTGGGCAGAATGGGCTGCTATCGAAAATGCTTTGGCTAAAAATATTCCTTACAAACTACCAAAAGTAAAAAAAGAGTACGCCGGAATTGTGCTCACACTCTCTAAATTTGAACATCCAGATTTGTCTTCTTTTAATGACGAAGAAGTTTGTTTTAGAGTTCCATTAGAATATCATGCAGGTTTAATTGTAAAGTCAGAAAAATCTGAAAAAGTGTTGCAACTACTTGATGATTATGCAGAACGTTTAATTGCCAATTTTGCAACTGTGGTTGCTCAAAAAGAAATTGACAAATTACATTAATTTATCCAACAGCTTCTTTATAAACACGTAAACATCGTTCTCGGGCTTCTTTGTGATCAACAATAGGCTTCGCATAAGTCAGTTCGTTGAGTTCTGGAATCCATTTTTTGATATACACTAAATCTTTATCAAATTTTTTAATTTGTTCCGTAGGGTTGAAAATTCTAAAATAGGGGGCGGCATCAACGCCGCTTCCTGCTGCCCATTGCCAGTTGCCTATATTGCTGGCTTGCTCATAATCTAACAACTTTAGTGCAAAGTAGGTTTCGCCCCAACGCCAATCTATTAAAAGGTGTTTGCATAAAAAACTCGCAACAATCATCCGAACACGATTGTGCATGTGTCCAGTGGCGTTGAGTTCTCTCATTCCAGCATCTACAAAAGGATAGCCCGTATTGCCCTCACACCATTTTTTAAATTTGATTTCGTCATTTTCCCATTGAATAGCATCATACTTTGGTCTGAAACTTTGGTTTTTTATATGCGGAAAATGCCATAATATTTGCATAAAAAATTCTCTCCAAATCAATTCATTCCAAAAAGTTTCGTTCTTTTCTTGAATTGCTTTTGCTATCATTTTTCTTATCGAAACAGCTCCAAAACGAAGATAAGGTCCCAACATCGAAGTTTTTTCAATTGCAGGAAAATTTCGTGTTTGCTCGTAGTTTTGAATTAAGTGAATCGAATCGTCAAAAGGTTTTGGTTTGATGGAAGCAATTTCAAAACCGATGTCTTTTAAAGTCAAAAAAGGGTAGGAGTGAAGCGTTATTTTATTTATTAATTCTTCTGATTTATAACAATCTAAAGTAGTTGACTTAAAGCGTTCTTTCCATTTTTTTGAATAGGGAGTATAGACCACATACGGCAAACCGTCGTCTTTTACAACTTCACTTTTTTCAAAAATAACTTGGTCTTTATAGCTTTTTAAAGCAATGTTGTTGGTCTGTAAAAACTCATAAATTTCTTTGTCTCTCGAACGTGCATAGGGTTCATAATCTCGATTGATATAAACATTTTCTATTTTATGAGCCGTCAAAAGTTGTTCAAAAACTTCAATTGGTTTTTTATGAAAAATAGCTAATGATTTACCAACTTTATTCAATTCTAAATTGATTTTTTCTAGCAATTGATGAATAAAAGTGACACGAGCATCATCTTTGGGCAATTGTTCCAAAATGGAAGGGTCGAAAATGAAAATAGGTAAAACATCATCATTTTGACTTAATGCTTCAAATAAACCTTTGTTGTCTTCAATTCTTAAATCACGTCGGAACCAGAATATTGTCATTTTTTAGTCTTTAAATTCTCCAAAAAGTTCAATTAATTTAGTTCTTCTGTATTCGAAAATTTCGTTAAGCTTTGGTTTTACTAAAATTGGATGCACCATTTGTCCTAGAATTCCCATGGGGATTTTATAATCAACAATGTCTTCCATTTCAACGCCACCTGGAATTTCTTTCAAAAAATGTTTGTGGTGCCAAAGGTCATAAGGACCAAAACGTTGTTCATCTACAAAATATTTTTGAAATTCAACATGCGTGATTTCTGTAACCCATTTGGTCGGAATTCCCATTACAGGCGTAACTATATATTGAATTATTTGACCAGCAAACATTGGTCGGTCATCGCCAGATAGGGTTTTAAAGCCCATATAATCTGGGGTAATCACTTTTAAGTTTTTAGGATCTGATAAAAAATCCCAAGCTTTTTCAATAGAAATAGGAATATTTTGTTTGGTGTGAAGCGTATATATTTTCATTAATATTTTTTTTACAAAAATACAAATTGTTTAACCAAAACAATATTTTATTAAACAAATTACCAAATAAAATTATAGATGATGGTCATCTGAAGCAATTCGGCTAACGTTTTTTATTTGATGTTCAGCTACATAATTGCGAAACAGTGCCAACAAGGAATCAAAATATTTTTCTAGGTTTTTTCTGTTCACTTCAGGATGATTATCGACTGGGACTGTGATGGGCATTTCGTTGAGATATTTACCCAACTCAGGATAATTTTCATTGATTACCATTGTAAGTTTCATGATTTTTGCGTTCAATTCTTCTTCGGTTTCCATAAAATTTGATGTTGATTTGAGTTACTAAAATCGTTCTGAAAGATAATGAATTATTTGTTTAAAGCCTTTAAATACGCATATACTTTTTCGGTAGGCATTCCTACCACGTTCGTGTAAGATCCTTCTATTTTTGAAATTCCTACAAGCCCTATCCAATCTTGAATTCCATAGGCACCTGCTTTGTCAAAAGGTTTGTAATTGGTCAAATAATAATGAATTGCAGCATCATTGAGGCTGCTGAAAGTTACTTTTGTTTTTTCAAAAATAGTTTCACAATTTGTAGTTGTTGTAAAGCAAACCGACGTAATTACTTCGTGTGTTTGGTTTGACATTGACTGTAACATTTTTACAGCATCGTCATAATCTTTTGGTTTTCCGAGAGCTTCGTTTTCTAACCAAACAATAGTGTCGCTCGTAATGAGCAATTCATTGGGCTTTAATTCGTCCTTAAAAGCACTGGCTTTCAATTCAGCTAAATAGTTTGTAATCGCTTCTTCTTTAAGTTCATTTGGATAAATTTCGTCAATTTCTTTTAAGCGAACTTCAAAAGGCAAATCCATATCTTTAAAGAATTGTTGTCTTCTTGGTGAACCTGAAGCCAATATTATTTTGATGTTTTCTAACTGCTTATTTAACATGATGAA
>CAIXNQ010000019.1 GCA_903920835.1 uncultured Bacteroidota bacterium
AGAATATATGTGTATCGGGGTGAAAAAAGACCACGAAGTGGGTTATGAAAGTGATATTGTTAGTGTGACTTTTGGGGGATAACTTTTGAATTTTGAGTTATGAGTTATGAGTTTAGGGAGTAGGTTATAGGGAGTAGGTGGTAGGAAATAGGTTTTAGGTAATAGGTTTTAGGTAATAATTTACCAACTCATAATTCATAATTCATAACTCATAATTAATCAACTAGTGCATTGCTTCGGAAATATCGATTTTATTTTTTCCTGTTTTTATAAACAACATTATAGGGATGCAGAGCAAAAACAAGATGCCCAGATACATGAAAATATCCATATATGACAAGACATTACTTTGTTTAGTAACTGCAAATTCTAGTGATTGGTATGCTTTTTTTAGCGATTCGTTATACGTAAAACCTTTTGCCATGAAAGCGTGTTGGGTTTGCAAAATTCGTTGTTGAACGTTGTATTTTGTCGGGTCTAGATGAGCAATTAGGTCAACGCGATGTTGCTGATTGAACCGAGAAATAAAGGTCGTAATGATAGCAATTCCGAAAGAACCACCCAACTGGCGCATCATTCCTGTAAACGCTGCTCCGTCGCCAATATTTTTTCCTTTTAGTGTTGACAATGCCAAAGTAGTAATGGGCACAAAAAGTAAACCCAGACCAATGCCCCGAAGAATTAAAGGCCAAAAAAGATGCTCGGCACCAGTGTCGGGCGTGAGTCGGTGTCTCATAAAGATACTAAATCCAAAGAAAATAAAGAACCCCAGCGAAACAAGGTATTTTTGAGAAACGCCACGTTGCAACAACTTGCCCACAATAGGCATCATAAACCCAGTAGTGATGGAGCTTGGAATGAGTAACAATCCAGCATCTGTAGCCGACCATTTCAAGATGGATTGGGTATAGATTGGCACAATAAAAGTAGATCCATAAAGCCCGAAACCAAGAATAAAACCCATCATGGTGCCCACCCGAAGATTAGAATCGTTGAGCGCACGGAGGTTTACAATGGGATAGTTATAGGTTAGTTCTCGCTGAATGAAAAAGATTAAACCGAAAAATGAAATGATGGTCAAGGCAACTATACTGCTGTCATTGAACCAATCGTCTTGCTGACCATGTTCTAGAACATATTGCAACGATCCTATAAACGAAGCGAGATAAACAATCCCGAGCCAGTCGACTTGAGAAGCTTTGAGTTTTTCGCCATATTTAGGACTTTTGATGAAGGCTAAAGTCAGTAAAGTAGCTATAATTCCGATGGGAATATTGATATAAAATATATAGGGCCAAGAAAAATGATCGACGATATATCCTCCTAATGGCGGACCAAGTGTGGGGCCGATAATAACTCCCATTCCGTAGATTGCTTGCGCCATTCCACGTTTAGCAATAGGATAGCTTTCGGTGATTATGGTTTGTGCAGTAACTAAAAGCGCGCCTCCACCAAGTCCTTGCAGAAATCGAAATGCCACGAGTTCCCAAATATTTGAAGCGTTGCCGCACAAAAATGAAGCCACTGTAAAAATAACAATTGAGGTAGCAAAATAATTACGCCTTCCGAATTGTTGCGAAAGCCAGCTGGTCATTGGAATAACAATTACGTTGGCAATGGCATAAGCAGTGATGACCCAAGCAACATCAGTTAAAGTCGCACCAAGGCTGCCTCGCATATTGTTGAGTGCTACGTTAACAATAGTTGTATCGACAATTTCGAGCAAGGCACACAAGACGGCAATGATGGTAATAATGACCCTACGAAAGCCAAATTCAACTAAACTATCTGGATTGTTTTCGACCATTTTAGTAGTTTTTATTTTGGTTCAACCACAATTTTTGTGGATTAAATTTAAGTTTAAGATTAAAACATTAAGTTATTAAGTTCATCTAAGGCTGAATATCTTGATGTTTTTATTTCGGTAACTTTTAATATATATTTAATTACTTTTTGAAAAGAATTATTTCACATGAACATCGACCTCAACGTTCATTCCAGAGCGAAGGCATTTCATTTTTTCTTTGTCGTTAGTATCTTTGAAAGCAATTTTAACTGGCAATCTTTGTATTGTTTTTACGAAATTTCCAGTGGCATTATCAGGTGGCAAAACAGAAAATTGCCCCCCGGTAGCAGGAGAAAACGAAGCAACTTGACCCAAAAATTCTTCGCCATCAAAAGCGTCGATTTTTAAAGAAACTTCTTGGCCGATTTTCATTTTGGCGATTTGTGTTTCTTTAAAGTTAGCAATAACCCACATTTCGGCATCATTAACCAAATAAAACAAAGATTGACCCGCTTGAACCAATTGACCCGGCTGTGCAGCAATTCTAGAAACTTGCCCGTCAATAGCTGCAGTCACTACGGTGTAGCTTAAATTGAGTTGGGCAGCATCGAGCACTGCCTTTGCTCGAAGCACGTTGGCAGCAGCCACCTGAGTTTGTTTTCCAGAAACCACCGATTTAGATTCCACCACCGATTTTTGATAAGCACTGGCTTTTTGTTGGTCTTTCAAAATAGTCAATTGACTTTCGGCTTCTTGTTTTGCGGCAAGTGCTTGCTCATATTGTTGTTTTGTTATGGAATGATTTTTATATAAATTATTATATCGTTCATAATCATTAGTAGCACGCCCCAAACGTATTTTTGCAGTTTCAATCGAACCACTCGCCGAGGAAACATTAGCAGCAGAAACCGCAATATTGGCTTGGGCACTTCCGATATCTGCTTTTGAAGCTTCGAGGGTGCTTTCGGCACTGGCTAATGCAGCTTTAGCTTCTGAAAGTTTTACTAAATAATCATTTTTATCTAAAACAAAAAGCGTATCGCCTTTTTTTACAAAATCATTGTCTTTTACATAAACCTTAGCGATATATCCAGAAACTCTTGGGATTATAGGCGACATGTTTTTTTCGATTTGAGCATCGTCAGTTTCTTCATGTGATTGAGAATGTAAATATTTTGAAGTTCCATAAACAAGACCTAACGTAATTATGGTCGTTACTATAATGATGAATTTTTTGTTTGATGGTTTATTTTCCATTTTTTGAGTATTTTAGAATTATTTAGTTAGATTGAATGAGTTTAGAAGTTTGCCAGAAGCCGCGAGCATTTCGTAGTATTTCAGCATGATGTTGGCACGTGAATAGGCATAGTTTATTTTAGCATTGAGTTGTTCAACGTCTGCTTCGAGCAGGTCGTTTGTTGTTGAAAGTCCGTTGTCATATTTATCTTTAACAATGCGATAATTTTCGGTAGATTGCGTAATTGCTTCTTGATAAACGGCGTTTTGTTTTTGAGCTAAACTAAAATTTTCAGTTGTTTCGTGAACCTTCATTTTAATATTCTCGGTCAAAATCTCTTGCGCTTTTTGAGTTTCCAGCGCTTTATTTTTGGCTAATTTAACTTCTTTTTGGTTTTTGAACAAAGAGCTTAAGTTATATGAAAAACCAACTCCAAAATTGACAGCATTTGTAACGGTTACTACGTTTTCGAGGCTTAATGCCAAATAGCCACCTGTCAAAGCGAGCGAAGGAAAATAGTTGCTTTTTGCGATTTTTATTCCAGCTTCATTTGCTTTTTTGATGAATCGAAGCGCCTCTAAATCGGTTCTTAAATGCAGATAATCGTCATTCGATTTTAAAGCAACTGGTGGTTGGTCTGTGTCAAATTGATGCTCGTCAATTCCGATTACAAAATTTTCGGGCAACTTGAGCATTGCAACTAAATTATAGTTCAAGACTGCAACATTTTTGGTAGCTTCATCAAGCGAAAGCTGTACTTTTGATTGCTGAAGTTGTGCTTTTAATAAATCATTTCGGGCAATAATTCCGTTTTTTTCAAGATTTGTAAAATCTAAGACGCGTTGATTGGCACTTTTCAGATTTTCTTTGATAAGCCCTACTGATTTTTGCGCTTTGTATAAACTGGCATAATATTCAACAACCCTTAAAGCGATTTCTTCTTTGGAATGTGCTGCATTTGCAACTTCTGCTTGATATAAATTTTCAGAAACAAGAATAGAATTTTTAATTTTAAATCCAGCAAATAATGGCAAACTAAAACTGGCTTGACCCAGCATTAATTCGTTTATTTTTGGAGCAGTGCCGCCACCGTTTGAATTATTTGAATTTAACTTTAAGTTGCTGTTTGCATTGGTCAATCGAAGATATTGACCCGATAATTTCATGTCGGGATATTGGGCGTTTTTTGATATCTGTTGTTCAATGTCTTTTGTCTGAACTTTGGTATTGGTCAAAATTGCTTCGGTGCTTTTGTTAACTACTAAATCTAAAGCGTCTTTTAGATTGAGATTTGTAGGTTGTTGTGCAAAAACACTTTTGAGACTAAGAATAAAAGCTAATAGTAGAATTTTATTAATTTTCATAAATAAGCAGCGATTTAATGGTTTGTTTAATATGATTTGTAAGTTCGTTTTTGATGTAAGAATTAAATTTATCTTCGGAATCTAAGCCCAGTATATTCTCAAAAAATGGTTTATTGGTAACAAAATTGAAGTAAGTTCCTAAAATTGTTGGCGTAATTAAAGGCACTTGAATATTAGTTTTAAAACACTTTTGTTGCTGACCTTCATTAATTATTTTTTCAAGAATTTGTAAGTTCCCTTTTTTCACTTCAGTAAATGCTTCCAAATCCATTGCTCGACGTTTGTTAGTAATCTCAAAGTGGAGGATTTGATACATATTCCTATTAGAATCGATTTTTTCTATATAATATTCTATGAATTTTTCAATTTTCTGAATAGGGTCAATAGCTTCTTCAAAGAGATTTTTCAGCTTGATTCGTAAATCTTGAGACCTAAAAAAGATTAATCGTTCTAGTAATTTCTCTTTAGAACCAAAATAATAGGAAATCATTGCAATATTGACATTAGCATCTCTTGCAATGTCTCTAATTGAAGTACCGTCAAAGCCATTTTCAGCAAACAACTTTTCGGCTATTTGGAGAATTAAAATTTGCTTGTCGTTAAATTCAATCATGAATTAATTTTTGGATTGCAAAACTAAACAACTGTTTAAATTAAACGTTTGTTTAAATTTGTTTTAACGAGAAATTAACTTTAGTAAAACTCGAGCCAATTACTCAAAATAGTTTTTCCTGTTGGAGTTAGAATACTTTCAGGATGAAATTGTACGCCACGAACATTAAAGGTTTGATGACGAAGCGCCATTATTTGATGGTTTTCGTCCACTGCGGTTATGACTAATTCAGACGGAAGATTTGTTTCGTTAACTACCCAAGAATGATAACGCCCGACGTCAATTTTGGATTTTAAATTTTTGAAAAGCAATTCTTCTTTATCAACAATTGAAATCGAAGTTGCAACGCCATGAAAGACATTTTCAAGGTTAATTAAATTTCCGCCAAAAACTTCTGCAATGGCTTGTTGGCCTAGACAAATTCCGAGTATTTTTTTTGAAGCAGCAAATTCCTTGATTACGGAATTTAAAAGACCTGCTTGTTCCGGAATTCCGGGGCCAGGAGACAAAACAATATATTCAAAAGGTTGAATTTCTTCTAAATCAAATTCATCATTTCTGAATACAGTCACTTCGCAATCAAAATTTTCAAGATAGTGAACCAAATTATATGTAAAACTATCATAATTGTCGATGACCAGAACTTTTTTCATTTTCATAATTTACTTAGCGCAAATATAATGTAGAATTAAAAACAAAACCCTAACAAGAAATTGTTAGGGTTTTGTATTGAAAAAATTAATGATTTAGAAAACCAAAGCAACTTTTAACTCAAATTCATTATCAATTGCTTTGTCACCAATACTTTCAAAGAAAGATTTAGAACCATATTTAATGTCATATTTGGTTCTGTCAACTTTAAATGTAGTAGTTGCAGCGTTGTCAGTTACAGCTAAATCAAATGTTACAAGGTTTGTTTTTCCTTTGATAGTTAAATCTGCAGTTACTGTATATACGTTATTTGGTTTTGCTGCAATAGTTTTAAAATTTAATATAGCTGTTGTAAATTTTTCAGTTCCAAAAAAATCATCAGATTTTATATGACCGTTGAATTTTCCTAGATATTCCCCTGTCAAATCAGTAGCAGTCATAGATGTCATATCTACTGTGAATTTACCTCCTTTTAGACGGCTTCCTTTAAAAGCTAAAACTCCATCTTTAAAATTAACTGTTCCTTCGTGTTGACCAGTTACTTTTTTTGCTACCCAATTAATTTTTGATTTAGCAACATCAATTTTTTTGGCTTGAGCACTCATAGATGCTACAGAAAAAGCCATGAATAATGTGAATGCAATTGTTTTAAAATTTTTCATTTTGTTTGATTTTAAATAATTATTAAAGTGTTATAAAAAGATTTTCGTTTGATTTTCTTACTTTTTTGTAGTGTTGCGTTGCGTCTTCTTCATGACGGTAACCCACAGCAGCAACAACAGCAGCATTCAAATTAAGTTCCTCTAAACCTAAAATTTCGTTGTATTGCGCTGGAACAAAACCTTCCATCGGAGTTGCGTCAATTTTTAATTCGGCAGCGGCGTTTAATAAATTTCCAAGTGCTATATAAGTTTGTTTAGCAGTCCAAATTGGTTTAACATCGTCATTCATTTGGGCCAAAGAACCTTTCATAAAATCGCCATAACCTGTCATTGCTTTTGCTGGCAAATTTCTTGTTTCGCAAATATTTTGTAAATAAGAATCTACATCAGCATCTGTAACTTTAGTTTGGTTTGCGAAAACAAATAAGTGTGACGCATCGACAATTTGTGATTGACCCCAAGAAGCTGGTAACAATTTTGTCTTGATTTCTGGGTTTTCAACAACAATTACTTTGAATAATTGAAGTCCAAACGATGAAGCTGATAAACGAATTGCTTCTTTCAAAAAATCTAAATCTTGGTTAGAAATTTTTTTGGAAGCATCAAATTTTTTAGTGGCATAGCGCCAGTTCTGATTTTCTAAAAAGTTGCTCATAATAAATATATTTAATTTTAAATTGTTCTAAATTTTTCGAGTAGGTTATTAAATTGTTCCAACTCTTTTTCGGTTAAATTTTTTGCAAAATTGTTTTCATATTGCTCAACTTTTGGGTCTAATTCGGCGAGTAATTCTAAACCTTTTACTGTGATTAAAACTTCCATTTTTCTTCTGTTGTTCGGACAAACTTCTCTGGTTACTAACTGTTTCAATAGCAGTTTATCTACTAAACGTGTGGTATTGCTAGTTTTGGCTATCATTCGTTCTTGAATTAAAGACATATTAGCTGGAGAACCTTTTTGACCTCTTAAAATTCTCAAAACATTAAATTGCTCACTCGACAAATCATAAGGCTTTAATGTTTCGGCAAAATAATCACTAACAATGTTGTGCGTATAAATCACGTTTAGTATTGCTTTTTTTGAATTACACATTGAAACAGATGATTTTATTGCTTCTTCAATTTTCATGTTTGTATTTACAATATTTGTCGGTACAAATGTAGTATGATTTTTATTTGTATATACAATCAACATGTTATTTTTATGTTAACAAAATCTTTAAGCTAAATTAAAGGCGTTTGTTGATTCGATGTAATATATTTGCTTTTTTTTAATTTAGGTATGGACTTAGATCAAGTAAGCTGGAATAATCAATTAATAAACGACTCAAACGCAGTCATAATTGATGTTAGAACTGAAGAAGAATTCTCTGAAGGGTTTATTCCTGGAGCATTAAATATAGATATTTATAAAGGACAAGGCTTTGTCTATCTAATTGAAGAATTAGATAAATCGAAAAATTATTATGTGTATTGCAAAGCAGGAGGTAGAAGTGCACAAGCTTGTAGTATCATGAATCAACTTGGTTTTAAAAGCGCCTTTAATCTTGTTGGAGGAATAATGAAATGGCAAGGTGAAATTGTATTACTATAAAATGTAAATTAAAAAAATGAAGAAAAACATTAACGGAATAGATGCTTTCATTAGGCTTATATTAGGCATAACTATTGGCTTTTTGATATATATGAATTTTTTTAAAGACAGTTTGATAACTAATCTAGAGATTGCTTTATCAATATTTCTACTAGCGACAAGTTTAGTGCGTTTTTGTCCTTTATATTCATTTCTGGGAGTTAATACAAAAAAGAAAAAAGATAGAATGTACTAATTCAATCAAACGATAATTAAAAAATCAATTCTTTGCGGGTTGATTTTTTTTTGTAACAATACTTCCTATAACTCGTCTTAGTTTTAACATTAATTTATCTGATTTTGGAAACAATCCTTAATATAAAAAACTTAAATAAATTTTATGGCAAACTTCAAGCCGTAAAAAACGTTTCACTCGAAATTAAAAAAGGAAATGTCTATGGCATTTTAGGTCCAAACGGTTCTGGAAAATCAACAACTTTGGGAATCGTTCTTGGTGTTGTTAATAAATCTTCTGGAGATTATGAATGGTTTGACGGAAAAATGCCAACCCATGAAGCTTTAAAGAAAGTTGGTGCTATCATTGAACGACCAAATTTTTATCCTTACATGACAGCAAAACAAAATTTGGAATTGGTCTGTAAAATCAAGAATATAAATTACAACAAAGTTCATGAAAAATTAGCCTTGGTGGGATTGTTAGACAGAGAAAATAGCAAATTTTCTACATTTTCTTTAGGAATGAAACAACGGTTAGCCATTGCATCGGCTTTACTGAACGATCCTGAAATATTAATTCTTGACGAACCGACCAACGGTTTAGACCCTCAAGGGATTCACCAAATTAGAGATATTATCCGATTAATTGCATCGCAAGGAACTACAATTCTTCTTGCTTCTCATTTATTAGACGAAGTTGAAAAAGTGTGCAGTCATGTTTTGGTTTTGAGAAAAGGCGAGATACTTTATTCAGGAACAGTGCATGGAATGAGTAACAAAGAAGATTTTCTTGAAGTAAGTTCTAGCAATAATTCAGAGCTTCAATCATTATTAGTTCAACATCCCGCCGTTGAAAAAACAGAACTTGAAGACGGTAAACTTTTAGTTTATTTGAACCAACCGCTAGATGCAGCAACTCTTAATCAATATTTGTTTTCAAAATCTATTGTGTTGAATCATTTGGTAAAACGCAAACACAGCTTAGAAGAACAATTTCTTGAACTAACCAAAAACAACTAAAATTATGAAACGATTACTTTCAATAGAATTACAAAAAATTTGGCTCAACAAAGCCAGCAGAATGTTGACTTTATCTTATTTTGTGTTGCTTTCATTTATTGCTTTGATAGCTTCAATAAAATTTGATGTTGGCGTTTTAAAATTTCATTTGGCAGAAATGGGTATTTTTAACTTTCCTTACATCTGGCATTTTAATACCTACATCGGTGCTTGGATGAAGTTTTTTCTAGCAATTGTAATCGTTTCGATGATGGCAAACGAATATAGTTATGGCACATTAAAACAAAACTTGATTGACGGAATGAGCAAAAAAGAATTCATTCAATCGAAGTTTTTAACGGTTGTCTTGTTCGCATTTTGTTCAACAGTGTTCATTTTTATTATGAGCTTGTTGCTTGGTTTTAGTTTTTCGTCCTATACAGAAATTGGAATTGTTTTTTCTGATATGAATTATTTGATTGCGTTCTTCGTTAAACTCGTCGGTTTTTTTAGCTTTTGTTTGTTTCTTGGAATTTTAGTCAAAAAATCGGCTTTTGCGTTGGGCTTTCTTTTAATTTGGAGCATTTTTGAAGGAATTATAAACGGCATTTTATCTTTCAAAATCTTTCCGAATAGCGATACTGCTCAATCAATCATGCAATTTTTTCCTTTAGAAGCGCTTTCGAATTTAATTGTTGAACCATTCACGAGATTGTCTATGATTAAAAATATTGGTTCTCAAATGGGTGTTAACCAATTAAAAGATTATAGTTTGCATTTTTCTTCAATTCTAATTGTTGTGGCTTGGATTTTTATTTTCATGTTATTGTCTTATAAATTAATTCAAAAACGAGATTTATAATATCTTTGTCGGCAATATGAAAGGGACAAACCTATATTTATTGCTATTTTTCGTTTCGCTTTTTATCCAAAAAAGCTTTTCTCAAAACATTCAAGTTGTCGATTCATATTCGTCGCAAGATTTAGTTCAAAATGTATTAATCAATAGTCCTTGTGCCAATGTTTCTAATTTCTCTGTTGCTGGAGGCAATTTTGGAACTTCTGAAAATAGTTATGGCTATTTTACGGCAGCCAATAATTCATTTCCGTTTGCCAACGGAATAGTTTTGAGCACAGGAAAAGCCAATTCTGCAACTGGCCCTAACACTTCCACTTTAAGCGAAACTGCGCCAAACTGGAATGGCGATAATGATTTGCAACAGGCCTTATCCATCGGAAATACTGTTGATGCCACTTCGCTCGAATTTGATTTTGTGCCACAAACCAGCTCGATTAGCTTTGATTATATTTTTGCTTCAGAAGAATATCACGGAACTGCGCCTTGCCAATATTCAGACGGTTTTGCTTTTTTGTTGAAAAAAAACGATGCTACTTCAACCTATGAAAACCTTGCCATCATTCCGAATACTACTACGCCTGTTAAAGTAACCACCGTTCACCCCGATATTCAGGGTGGTTGTGGTCCTGAAAACGAAACTTTTTTTGGGAGTTATAACGGCATTAATGCCCCTATCAATTTTAATGGTCAAACCACTGTAATGACTGCGCGCGCAAATGTAGTTCCCGGAAAGAGCTATCATATTAAACTGGTAATTGCCGACGAAAGTAACTATAAATATGATTCGGCTATTTTTCTTGGTGGCAATAGTTTTAATATCGGATTGAATTTAGGTCCAGACCGATTGATAGCTACAAACAACGCCCTTTGTCCTGGAACTAATTTTGCTATTGATGCTACTCAAAGCGGAACAAATTCGTATCAATGGTTTAAAGACGGTATTCTTCAATCTGTGACCACGCCCATTTTTACTGCACAATCAGCAGGAGTTTACAAAGTAATCGTGACGCCACAGAATGCAGTTTGTGCCCAAACTGGCAGCATTAAATTAGAATATTATCCGATTGGCGTTTTGCAAAACACAACTTTGGTACAATGTGATATTGATAATGATGGCAAAGCCGACTTCAATTTGCAGCAAGCATTGCCTTTGATTCTTGCTCAGAATCCCAACTTAATTCAACCGCAATTTTATACTTCATTGTCAAATGCTCAAAATGAAGTTGGCGCAATTTCTAATCCAACAACATTTTCTAATCATACCAGCGCAACGGTTTATGTTCGATTTAAAGATTCTGCAACAAGTTGTTCAACTATCGGAACTTTGAATCTGCAAACTTCAAACAATATGGTTGCTCCTCAATCGCTAATTGCTGTTTGCGATTCTGACCTCAATCTTGATGGATTTTCGAGTTTTGATCTCGCCACGATTGCCACGCCATCTTTGCTAATGGGTTTGCCCTCGGGTTTACAGGTTGCTTATTTTGGTTCGCAAGCCGAAGCATTGTCTGTGACCAATCCATTGTCGAATCCGTTTGACAATACGGTAGCTTTTAACCAAACCATTTTTGGACGAATCATCAATGGTGCTGATTGCTATTCGATAGTTCCGATTACGCTTAAAGTAAATGTTTTTTTGCCAGCAGTTTTGTCTCCGAAGTCTGTTTTTATTTGCAACCACACCCCTGCCCCACTCATTGCACCAGCTGGATATTCTGGTTATTTATGGAACACGGGCAACAGCACCAAAACAATTAATGTTTCGGCTGCGGGTGTTTTTGAGGTCGAAATTACTGACGGAAAGGGTTGCAAAAACAAACAAACTTTTACGGTTACAGATTCTGAAAAAGCAACGATTACAAACGTTCTGATTTTTGATTTTAATGAAGAAAATAGTTTTGAAGTACAGTTTACAGGCAACGGAAGCTATGTGTTTTCAATAGACGGCGTTCATTTTCAAAACAGCCCATTGTTTCAAAACGTGGCTATAGGCGAATATTCTGTGAATATTAAAGATCAAAAAAATTGCGGCACCACGACGTCAAGTCCATTTTATGTGTTGGACTATCCACGATTCTTTACGCCCAATCAAGACGGGTTTAATGATTTTTGGCAGATAAAAAATTTAAACAAACAACCAAAATCTATAATTTCAATCTATGATCGTTTCGGCAAACTGCTGCATTATTTTAGTGGCGCAGGCGATGGCTGGAACGGCACTTATAATGGCAACCTATTGCCTGCCGATGATTATTGGTTCTGCCTTGAATTGCTTGATGGCCGTAAGATTAAAGGACATTTTGCACTCAAGCGATAATTAGGCTTTTCATAAAACATATTGCTTTTCATTTAAAAGAAAATCCAATTAGCAGCAATAAAAATTAATTTTTTGCGTTTATTGAATATTTAGAATTCACTAAAGAAAAAATAAATTCAAAAAGATAATAAATATGGCAAAAATTTACTTTAAAAAAAATCAATCAATTCAAAAACTAAATCCAAAAAAAGAAACAGTAACAATGATTTTAAATTATTCTAAAGCATTATCTTACTTTCAATGCGGGAATTTAAAAGCTGAAATTATTTCGAATTAATATTTTTTAATATATAAAAATATTGATAGTTGTTGATTGAGAATTAGCTTTAATTGAATTCACAATTCATCAAATAATTGAGTAACGATTGAGATGAAATTAATTATATTTTGACCAAATTAATTTCGGCAACTAAACGAAACTGAGAGCTTTTTGATTTTAAAAAAAAATCCGAACCCATTACTTAAAAGGATTCGGATATTAGCGTAGCGAAGACGGGAGTTGAACCCGTGACCTCAGGGTTATGAATCCTGCGCTCTAACCAACTGAGCTACCTCGCCAAATTTCAATTAAGTTTGACTCCTTAATTGCGGGTGCAAATATAAAATATTAATCAGATAGTACAAGTATATTGGTATAAAATAATTTGTTTATAAGTTATTTAGGTTTTTGTCCATAACTACAAATGATTGATACTTTTTTCTACTTACAAAATTAATATTTCAACAATTCAATTAATTCATTTTCAAAGCGATGTCTTGGCAAATATTGATCTTCAAGTGCTTTTGTAAACGGAATTGGACTGTCAAGACTGGCGATACGTTTTACTGGAGCGTCTAAATATTCAAAACAATTTTCCATTATCAGTGCAGAAAGATCGCTTGCTATGCCACCAAAAAGTGAATCCTCTTGAAGGATAATGGCCTTGTTGGTTTTCTTTACAGAGGCATAAATAGCAGTAGTGTCGAGCGGTTGAAGCGTTCGCAAATCAATCAAATCGGCTCTGATTTCTGGATTTTTTGCTAATGTTTCAAGTGCCCAATGAACGCCTGCTCCAAAAGAAATAATGGTGACTTGACTTCCTTCTTTTACTAATGAAGCCTTGCCAAGTGGTAATGTGTAATAATCTTTTGGCACATCTTGATAGATGCTTCTGTATAAAAGCTTGTGCTCAAAAAACAGCACTGGGTTGGGGTCATTAATAGATTCGTTTAATAACCCTTTGGCATCAAACGGAAAGGCTGGATAAACTACTTTTAAACCCGGAGTTTTGGTGAACCAAGCTTCGTTGGTTTGCGAATGAAATGGCCCCGCTTGTGTGCCTCCACCACAAGGCATTCGCACCACTATATCGGCTTTTTCTGACCATCTGTAATGCGATTTTGCTAACAAATTTACAATCGGGTTGAATCCTGTAGAGACAAAATCTGCAAATTGCATTTCTACAATGGCTTTATATCCGTTAATCGACAAACCCATAGCGGCTGAGACAACGGCGCTTTCGCAAATAGGAGTGTTTCTGATGCGGTCGTTACCAAATTGTGCTACAAAACCATCAGTGATTTTAAACGCACCACCGTATTCGGCAATGTCTTGCCCCATGATTACAGAGTTTTCATAACGCTCCATCGATTGACGCAAACCAGAAGAAATTGCATCTATAAACCGAATATTTTCGGTTTCGGTAGATGGATTGATCAAAATATGAGTATAAGATTTATAAACATCGTTCAACTCCTCGTCTAGTGATGCTTCAATTTCGGGCTCGACTTGCACCAACGCCCAGTCGTGGTCGATTTCTTGTTTGATTGTTACCTTAATCTCTTCATCATTTGCTGTAGTCAAATAATTGTTTTCGAAAAGGAATTTTTTATAATTATCAACAGGATCTTTTGCAGCCCACGCGTCCATTAATTCTTGAGGAACATATTTAGTACCACTGGCTTCTTCGTGACCACGCATTCTAAAGGTTAAAAATTCAAGCAATATAGGTCTTGGATTTTCAATCATCGATTTTTTTAATTCCGATAATTTTGTATAAACCTCCAAGATATTATTCCCGTCAATAATGTGGCTTTCCATTCCGTAACCAATTCCTTTGTCGGCAAGATTTTCACATCTGTATTGTTCATTGGTTGGAGTTGACAGTCCGTAGCCGTTGTTTTCTATAATAAACATGACTGGCAAATCCCAAACAGCGGCAATATTTAATGCTTCATGAAAATCACCTTCAGAAGTAGCACCTTCGCCTGTAAAAACCGCCGTGATTTTATTGTTTTTTTTTAATTTATTAGCAAGCGCAATTCCGTCAGCAACTCCCAATTGAGGTCCGAGATGCGAAATCATTCCAATGATGTTAAACTCTTGAGTTCCGAAATGAAAACTTCGATCCCTTCCTTTTGTAAAACCGTTGGCTTTTCCTTGCCATTGCGAAAAAAGCCGGTGCAAGGGGATATTTCTACCTGTAAAAACACCTAAATTTCTGTGCATTGGCAACACGTATTCGTCTTGATCTAACACAGCGGTAATTCCAACAGAAATTGCTTCTTGACCAATTCCTGAAAACCATTTTGAAACTTTTCCTTGACGAATCAAAATAAGCATTTTTTCTTCAATCATTCTTGGTTTCAAGAGGCGTTTATATAAATCTAAAAGTTGATTTTCAGTAAGATCTTTTTTATCGAAGTTCATTTGACTTTTTTTTGGTGTTCAAAAGTATAAAAAATAGTGATAGCAACACAACATTTGTTTTCTTAACGATACATTAACAATCGACTTGTAACATATAAATTTATAAATCGTCAAATTTGCACATTAAAATAAAACCGAATGAATTTTAAACATTTTATATTTTTATTTGCTTCACTTTTTTGCATTTTTGGAGCAAATGCACAAGAAAAATTTACTTTAAGCGGCGTAATTACTGATCAAAAAACAAACGAAACTGTAATTGGGGTTGCCATAAATGTTTCAGAATTAAATATAGGAGTGTCTTCAAACGAATATGGTTTTTATTCCTTAACATTATCCAAAGGAACCTACAAAATCAATTTTAGTTCAATTGGTTACAAATCTATAGAACAGACAATTGTTTTAGACAAAAACACCAAGTTTAATGCAGAATTATCATCGAACGAAGAACTTCTAGAGGAAGTTGTAATTACGGATGACAGCAAAAAAGCAAACATAAGAAAAGCAGAAATGAGCGTTAACAAACTAACTATTGCATCCATAAAAAAGATGCCTGTTGTTCTTGGTGAAGTTGATGTTTTAAAATCTATTTTGCTTTTGCCTGGAGTTACAAACGCTGGTGAAGGCGCTTCTGGATTCAACGTTCGTGGTGGCGGAGCAGATCAAAATTTAATATTGCTCGATGAGGCTACAATTTTTAATTCATCACACGTTTTTGGATTTTTCTCTGTTTTTAATCCCGATGCAATTAAAGATTTAAAACTTTACAAAGGTGGTATTCCAGCACGTTTTGGAGGAAGAGCCTCTTCTGTTTTAGACATTTATCAAAAAGATGGCAACAGCAAAGATTTTCATGTAAACGGTGGCATCGGATTAATCTCAAGTCGATTACTAGCCGAAGGTCCTATAGTGAAAGACAAAGGTTCGTTTTTAATTGGAGGTCGTGCTTCGTACGCGCATTTGTTTTTAAAATTATCGCCTACTCAGAAAAACAATTCTGCCTATTTTTATGATTTGAATACTAAATTGAATTACAAACTTAGTCCATCTAATAGTCTTTATTTGTCGGGTTATTTTGGTCGTGATGTCTTTAGTTTGAATAAAAGTTTTACAAATATTTATGGGAATTCAACGCTTAATCTGAGATGGAATCATTTATTTTCTGATAAATTATTTTCAAACCTATCTTTGATTTATAGCGATTATTATTATGGTCTAGATTTAGATTTTGTTGGTTTTACATGGTCTTCTGGAATTAAAAACTACAATATCAAATATGATTTCAAACATTATTTAACCGATAAGTTTAAATTGAATTATGGGGTAAATTCTATTTATTATGATTTCAATCCTGGAACAATAAATCCATCAAATTCAACTTCTGGAATTAATGCCGATCAATTAGACAAAAAATATGCTTTTGAACCTGCACTTTATATCGATGCTGAGCATGAATTATCTAAAAAACTTACAGTAGCTTATGGTTTACGATATAGTATGTTTTATCGACTTGGTGCTTCAACAATAAATTTATATACTAACAACAATCCTGTGTTGTATAATGAAGCGTTGCATATTTATGAAAAAGCAACTCCAATCGGGACAGAGTATTATGATAAAAATAAAGTCATTCAATCGTTTAATAATTTAGAACCACGAGCATCGATTTCATATCAATTGAACGAAAATCAATCGATAAAAACTAGCTATAATCGAATGGTTCAATATTTGCAGTTAATTTCAAACACTTCTTCCCCAACGCCACTTGATGTTTGGACACCGAGCGATAATTACATAAAACCGCAAATCGCAGACCAAGTTGCTGTGGGTTATTTTAAGAACTTCAACAACAACAATTATACACTTGAAGTTGAATCGTTCTACAAAAAAATTCAAAACAGAATAGACTATATTGATGGTGCCGATTTGATAGCAAATAAAGCATTGGAACAAATAATATTGAACGGAAGAATGAGGTCTTATGGACTCGAAGTTTTGTTCAGAAAAAATAACGGAAAACTAACTGGTTGGATTTCATATACACTTTCTAAATCGGAGCAACAAACACCTGGACGAAATGCAACAGAATCGGGTATTAATAACGGTAATTGGTACAGCACTGCTTATGACAAATTGCATAATTTAGCCGTAACGAGTTCCTATAATTTAAACAAAAAATGGTCATTTGGAGCAAACTTTATTCTTCAATCGGGTCAACCAGTAACCTATCCTAATGGACAATATCAATATCAAGGAATTGTTGTTCCAAGTTATGGATTGCGAAACGAAAATCGTTTGCCAGCTTACCATCATTTAGATATTTCAGCTACATTGACCCCAACAAAAAACAACAATCGAAATTGGAAAAGTGAATGGGTTTTTAGTATTTACAATCTTTATAATCGACGAAATGCGGCATCAATCAACTTTCGACAAAATTCAGATACTGGTGCTAGTGAAGCCGTGAGAACCTCAATTTTTGGTTTGGTTCCAGCGGTTAGTTATAATTTTAAATTTTAAGAAAATGAAAAAAATAGTTCTACTAATAAGTATTTTAGGATTTTTATATAGCTGTCAAGATGTTGTCGATATAAACCTAGACACAGCTGCGCCTAAATTGGTTATAGATGCTTCTATCAACTGGAAAAAAGGCACTACTGGAAACGAACAAACAATTTATCTTACAACAACAACAGGCTATTATGACACGTCAATTCCTGTTGTATCTGGCGCTACTGTTTTTGTTAAAAATGAAGCTAATACAACTTATACATTTATAGAAATTCCAAATACAGGTAAATATGTTTGCAACAATTTTGAACCTGTGCTCAATCAAACTTACACTTTGACAGTAATTTTCAAAGGACAAACGTATAATGCAACAGAAACATTACTACCCGTTGCTCCTATTGAACGTTTGGTTCAAAATAACGAAGGTGGATTTACCGGCAAAAACATTGATGTTAAAACCTACTTTTTAGACCCTGCCGGAATTGATAATTATTACATGTATAAATACGAATATGCTAATAAAATTAAGCCTGAATATAATGTTGATGACGACAGATTCTTTCAAGGAAATGAGTTTTTTAGCGTTACCAGAAACCGAGATTTAAAAGTAAATGATCAGTTTACGGTTACTCATTTTGGCATTTCTAAACAATATTATAATTATATGAATGTATTATTAAGCATTACGGGAAGTAATGGTGGCGCTCCTTTTCAATCGCCTCCAGCCACAGTTAGAGGAAATATAATTAATAATACAAATCCATCTGATTGTGCTTTGGGTTATTTCCGACTTAGCGAGACAGATTCTAGAACTTATACTGTACAATAAAATTGAAGTCTTTATTGATTGCATTTTAAAATCCATTTTTTGTTTTAATATTTATTTTTTTAACCCACCATTAATAGTAATCCAGAATACCATTCTTTTCGATTTCGTTTTTAAATTTTTGACAAATTAATTAAGTTTAATTAACGAACAAAGTATTCATACGAACAACTTTTAGGACTTTCTAAATATTGCCTTTTGCTTTAATTTTACTACTTTCGCAAATCGTTTTTAGAAAAGATTACAATGACTACAAAATTTACAGAATACAAAGGACTTGATTTGCCAACAGTAGCCTCAGAAGTGCTTAATTTTTGGAAAAAAAACAACGTATTTGAACAATCTGTAACCTCCAGAGAAGGCGCAACGCCTTATGTGTTTTTTGAAGGACCACCTTCGGCAAACGGATTGCCAGGCATTCACCATGTGATGGCGCGTGCTATTAAAGATATTTTTTGTCGCTATAAAACCCAAAAAGGCTTTCAAGTAAAACGAAAAGCTGGTTGGGACACTCACGGTTTGCCAGTTGAATTAGGTACCGAAAAAGAATTGGGCATCACAAAAGACGACATCGGGAAAACCATCTCTATTGAAGAATATAACGAAGCGTGCAAACGAACCGTAATGCGTTATACCGACGTTTGGAACGACCTAACCGAAAAAATGGGCTATTGGGTAGATATGGAAGATCCATACATTACCTACAAATCCAAATATATGGAAAGCGTTTGGTGGCTACTCAAACAAATTTACAATAAAGATTTACTATACAAAGGCTACACCATTCAACCCTATTCTCCAAAAGCTGGAACAGGATTGTCTTCGCACGAAGTGAACCAACCTGGTAGTTATAGAGATGTTACGGATACGACGGTGGTGGCGCAGTTTAAAACGAAACCTGAAACACTACCTAGCTTTTTACAAGGTTTTGGAGATGTTCATATTTTAGCTTGGACGACCACGCCTTGGACATTGCCGAGTAATACTGCTTTAACAGTTGGTCCGAAGATTGAGTATGTTTTGGTTGAAACATTCAATCAATATACTTTTCATCCCGCAAAAGTGATTTTGGCTAAAAACCTAGTTGGAAAACAATTCGGAAAAGGATTTTTCGCATCAGTTGAACCGTCCGATTTTGAAAACTTCAAAGAAGGAAATAAGAATATTCCGTATCAAATCCTTGCCGAATTCAAAGGCTCAGATTTAGTCGGAATTCGTTACGAACAATTAATGAAATTAGCATTACCATACCAAAACCCTGAAAATGCTTTTAGAGTTATTGCTGGCGATTTTGTGACTACCGAAGACGGTACTGGAATTGTTCATACAGCTCCAACTTTTGGTGCAGATGATGCAAAAGTTGCCAAAGAAGCAACGCCCGAAGTGCCGCCAATGTTGGTTCTTGACGAAAATGGAAATCCAGTTCCTCTAGTTGATTTGCAAGGTAAATTTATTCAAGGTTTAGGAAGCTATTCTGGGAAATACGTTAAAAACGAATATTACAATGATGGCGAAGCTCCAGAACGCTCTGCCGATGTGGAAATCGCCATCCAATTAAAAGAAGAAAACAAAGCCTTTAAGGTTGAAAAATACGTGCACAGTTACCCTCATTGTTGGAGAACTGACAAACCCATTTTATATTATCCACTAGATTCTTGGTTCATCAAAGTAACCGAAATCAAAGACCGAATGTTTGACTTGAACGAAACCATCAACTGGAAACCCAAAGCAACGGGCGAAGGTCGTTTTGGGAATTGGTTAAAAAATGCCAATGATTGGAATTTATCCCGTTCAAGATATTGGGGAATTCCATTGCCAATATGGCGAACCGAAGACAAAACCGAAGAAATATTGATTGGTTCTGTTGAAGAATTATACACTGAAATCGAGAAATCAATCGCAGCTGGTTTCCAAAAAGAAAATCCATTCAAAGGGTTTGAAGTGGGTAATATGAGTGAATCCAATTACGATTTAGTTGATTTACACAAAAACGTAGTCGATAACATTGTTTTGGTTTCCCCATCAGGAAAATTAATGAAACGAGAAAGTGACTTGATTGATGTTTGGTTCGATTCGGGAGCGATGCCTTATGCGCAATGGCATTATCCGTTTGAAAACAAAGAATTGATTGAGGAAAACAAAGCATTTCCCGCCGATTTCATTGCCGAAGGAGTCGATCAAACGCGTGGTTGGTTTTATACACTACA
>CAIXNQ010000020.1 GCA_903920835.1 uncultured Bacteroidota bacterium
AAAAAGCGTTGAAATTAATGACTAAATATTATAAAGAAAAAAAATTAAATAACTATGGAAACTAAAAGCTGGAAAGAAATTAAAAATAATGTTTACGGTGAAAAAGGAACCGAAAGACGTGACGAACTTGAAAGAGAATTCCATGGTTTTAAAATTGGTTTACTTTTAAAAAAAGCTCGTGAAGAAAAACAGCTAACACAAACCGAACTTGGAGATTTAGTTGATAAAAAAAGAGAATATATTTCCAGAATAGAAAATAACGGAAGTAATTTGACTCTAAAAACTTTATATGATATTGTGGAAAAAGGGTTAGGTGGAAAAGTTAAAATTCAAATCGAGATATAGCTACATCTTCTAACAGCCATTTCTCGCAATTACTTCGTCAGTTCGCTATCGCTCGGGTGCGAATTTTGTGGTAAGTTCACGTTTGCGTTTCGCAAGAATTTTTGTCTTTAACGGAAAATATAAAGTTCTGAACTTAGCCCTGTGCTATCGCTAGCTTCTAGCTCTTTCCCACAATCATTAATTTAAATCGTTCCTACCAATCTTATCTAAAATTTGAAAAAGGAACAAATCTGTATTGACAAAAAAGTAGTTACTTTTCAAGCAAATAATAAACTTTTGAAGTATTTTTGACCTTAAACAGAAAGATAAAAATCTTATTTTGTATGAAGAATATTGATAAAGAAAGTTTAGAAAATGCCTATCGTTTGTTTGAGTCAAATGATATTGATAAAATTGAAATTGGAACCACAAAAGGTTTAAAAGAAATTCATCTTTATTTATTTGATGGACTGTATGATTTTGCTGGAAAAGTTAGAACTCTAAACATTTCAAAAGGAGGTTATAGATTTGCAAATGCTTTGTACCTAAATGAAATTTTAGTAAAAATCGAGCAAATGCCTGAGAATAGTTTCGAAGAAATTATCGCAAAATATATTGAAATGAATATAGCTCATCCATTTATGGAAGGAAATGGTAGAACAATGAGAATTTGGCTCGATATGATTTTAAAAGCTAGGCTAAAAAAATTAGTAAACTGGCAATTTATAGATAAGACTCTTTATTTACAAGCAATGGAAAGAAGCCCGATTAATGATTTGGAGTTAAGAACTTTACTTGGTCAAAACTTAACAGACGAGATTGACAACAGAGAAGTCATCTTTAAAGGAATCGAACAATCCTATTATTATGAAGGTTATAAAAAAGAAGATGGTGAACATTTGTAATAAATAAAATCTGTCTCGTTCAAAATTAGTTTATAAATCTTATATATTCATTTACCTCAAGAAGTTAAATTCCCAATAAATAAGAACTAAATTTAAACTTTCAAAAAACATTACCCAACCAACCCCTCAATTACACCAACAATTTCTTTAGTCTTGGTTTCAAAATCAAACCATTTTGTTGCTTCATTTCGTTTGAACCAAGTCATTTGTCTTTTGGCGAAGTGACGTGTGTTTTTCTTGATTTCTTCGATGGCAAATTCCAAATCATTTTGCTGCTCAAAATAGGCAAATAGTTCTTTATAACCCACCGTTTGCAAAGCGTTCAAATCTTTATGAAAGGCGATATTTCTGGCTTCTTCAATTAATCCGTCGGCTAGCATAGCGTCAACTCTTCGGTTAATTCGGTCGTTAATTAGGGACCTGTCGGCTTCGAGTCCGATGATTATTGGGGTGAAATTTCGTTCTTTTTTGGGTTGTGTTAAAAACGAAGAATAGGGTTCCCCGGTTCCTAAACAAACTTCTACAAAACGCATCATTCTTTGAGGGTTTTGAAGCGTTTGCGGATTTTCGAGTGAGATTTTATCAAAATATTCTTGGTCTAAATCTTTGAGTTTTTGCACCAAGAACGAAAGTCCGTAGTTGTCATAGTCATTTTTTACTTGTGCTCTGACATTTTGAGCTATGGCAGGAAAGTGATCCATTCCTTTTAAAACAGCATCGACATAAAGCCCTGAGCCGCCCACCATGATTTGAATATTGTTTTTGACAAATAGTTCTTCAAGTTTGGCAATGGCTTCTTTCTCGAAATCGCCCACAGAATAATTATCAAAAATGGATTTATTTTGAATAAAATGATGCGGTGCTGTCGCCAATTCTTCCGAAGTTGGAACCGCTGTTCCGAGGGTCATTTCTTTAAAAAACTGTCGGCTGTCGCAAGAGATAATCTCACAATTAAAATGGGTTGCTAAGGCTAAACTTAGCGATGTTTTTCCGATTGCTGTGGGGCCAACGATGGTGATTAAATAATTCATCTTTTATACTTTAGATGCAAATGCTCTAAAATTCGTTTTGGTTTTAAATCTTTTTGCCACAGATTAAAAAGATTTCAATTTAATTTTTATACTAATCTGAGTAATCTGTGGCTGTAAGAACAAATTCAATCCAGTTTCCAAAATATTTACCGCAAATTCGCAAATTATTTTAAACTTTTTTTGATTCGTTTTAATTTGCGAATTTGCGGTTAAATTTAATAATCTGTTTAATTCGAGGCAATAAAAGTAAATCCCAGTACATTAAAACTTGATGATTTTTAATTTGTTTTTCCTCAAATAACCTTGAATAATCATGCGAGTATCGCGATTGTTTTGCATCGGAATCAAAATGTTTTTTAAAACCGAAATGTTATTGATTTGATAATTCAAGTCATAGAAACAATAGCCTTTGTAAATTCCGTTTTCTATCAAAATTGCACTTCGTTCATTAATCTTACGCCCTTTGTCGATGACAATCATGTTTTGATGTTCAAAGCTGGTTTTTTCTATAAAGTTAGTTGCCCTATTATTATATTCTTCAACCGATATTTTACCGATGCAAGCTCCGTCACATTCATTGATTTTATATTGAAAACAAGCGTCGTTTGTAGCATAAAGACCGTTTAATTTCTGACATAATTTATATTGATCTGTAATCCGAAACAAAGCGTTTTTGGCTTCTTGAACAGAAGCATAAGAAGTAATTTCTTTCTTTCTTCCATCTGACTTTTGAATTTTTAAAGTCAAATAACCGTTGGCATCTTTTTCAGAATAAAGC